>CAZJYH010000607.1:1429-3492 GCA_964549365.1 uncultured Alphaproteobacteria bacterium | reverse complement strand
GCCGAGCGCTCGAGACGGAACACGATGCGCACGTCCTGGGAGAATGGATTCGGATACGCCCGCACCGCCGAGAGCACGGTGCCGATCGTCGCGAGCCGCTCAACCTGCGGCGCAAGCCGAAGCACCGAATTGACCGGCACGTCACGCGCCACGAAGGTGCGCCCGTCGGCCCAACGCACGATAACGGAATCGATGCGCCGTGCGTCCGCGACACCGAAATGCAGGCGTGGCGGGTCCTGCGTGAGCAGTCCACGCCCGGAGGAGACCTCGGCATAGCGATGCACCGCTCCGGCATGAAGCTCCACCCGGGCTCCCTCGCTCCCAGGCCCGAGGTCGACATCCACGTACGCCCCGGCATCGCGCAGTGCGTTCCGGAACAACCGTAGCGCACCGTTCTCCTGCGTCAGGAGATCCGGCCGGCCGTCGTTGTCGACGTCGAGCCAGATCGCCCGCGGGCCGAGCGAGCGGTGCAACAATCCAAATGCGGCGGTGGCATCCTGAAAGTGACCATCGGGGGCACCCGCATAGAAATCCGAAAAGTGGCACGGCGCCGCGGCCGTGCAGATGTAGTCCGCATCGCCGTCATTGTCGATATCCGCACCGACAATGTCGCCGCGATATTCGGAGAACGGGATGCCCCGATCGCTCAAGTCGACGCTCCTGAATCCGGCCCGCCGCAGCTCATCGTGCGCAGCCATGATCCCGGCCGATGCACGCGCGCCAGCTTCGGCGAGCGCGGCGTGTCGCACAAGCAGCAGATCGGGTCGGAGGCCGGGCCCATCGTTCCGCCACGCACCGCCGATCGCATTCCCCGATGCAAGGCGCATGCCGCTCCCTCGGCCGGCAACCTCTGAAAACGTTGCATCGCCGTTGTTACGCCAGATCGCCACGCCGTCGGCACCGGCATGCACGACATACAGGTCGGGGAAGCCATCGGCATCCACATCGATCCACTGCGATCCCTGACTCCCCGCACGTACGGTGTCCGGATCGCCGAGCAAGGTCGTGCGATCGGTGAATCCGCCGTGACGGTTGTTGACGAGCAGGCGATCGCCCGCTCCGTGCCCAGTAGAATCGGCCCCCTGCCCGACGAACAGGTCCACGTAGCCGTCGTTGTCGACGTCGGCAGCGCTGAACGACGTCGGGATAGAGATATCGGGAATATTCAGATTGGTGACATGAAACCGACCGTCGGCGTCGGCGAGAAAAAGCACGGAGCCGGCTCCCTTCGAGTTCGCGGAGCCGAGGAAGAGGATGTCGATGCGGTGATCGCCGTTGGCGTCGAAGAACAGATTCGCGCGCGGCACCCCGCGGAGCCCGACGACTTCAGAGACATCGCGGAAACTTCCGCCGCCGATATTTCGATACAGGCGGCCGCCGGCGAGAACGTCAATGTTGCCGTCGGCGTCGTAATCGGCGCACGCGATGCCGCAGTCGGTCGCAATCTGCCTGTCGAACCCTGCTCGTTCGCTTACCTCTTCGAACGCCTGCTCGCCGTCTTGTTCGTATTCCACGAACGCCGTGATCCCGTACCCGAATGCGCTCGTCCACCAACGCCCATCGCCGGTCTGGATGCTCTGAGCACCGTGGTCGAAGCCGGGTACAAGGCAGGACGGAAGCTTGCCATCGGCATCGGTGACGAGCAATGCACCGCCGGTGAGTGAGTCGACGGCGACAAAAAACTGATGCGACGCGATGTTGACTGCGCGGGGAAGCAGCACGTCGATCCATTCCGGTCCCGGACGAGATTTGTGCAGCACCATCGGCGCAATCAGATCCTCGCCGAGCATCGGTGCCGGGGCCCCCGCCTCCGAACCGAACAAACGCAGCCGCGCGCGGCCCTGCGCCGCGTCGCCGGCGAGCAATACGCTGACGTGCGTCACACGGCATGCGGCCAGCGGCTCGAAAGCAGCAACGTGCTGGTGGCGTGGGTGTGTATCGGCGCCAGTGTGCTCGGCGTCATCCTGCTGATCGTTGACGCGGTACGGGAGCGCCAGCAGCGCGACGCGAGCGGGGACGAGAAGGACGCGACGGACGAGGACGAGGACGACGGCGAACCCCTC
>CAZJYH010000607.1:347-1419 GCA_964549365.1 uncultured Alphaproteobacteria bacterium | reverse complement strand
CGCCTGCATGCGAATCCCCGGCACACGATAGAAATGATATCCGCCGGCAGCGTTGAACGCCGTCAGGGAATCCGCAACGCCGCCCGATGCCGACGTCCAGCCCATAATCAACGCGAGAAGCCCCGTCAACAGGAATTTCATGGCTTCGTCAATTTGGCGTGACAACGCATGTGCATCATGCACACGCAGAAAACATCCGCGCGATTCGCCGAATGCTACTGCTTGAAGTGTGAGTAATCGACGATCGCCGCTCGATGGGAACCCATCGACGACACCGGAACAAGAATTGATTCTGGAAGAAACGGCGGTGCACATCACGTGCGGGGAAAGCGTGTCAGACCGCAGTGCGAATATCGCAAAATGCTGTCGGTCGCTACAAGCGAAATACGTGGCGCTCACAATTTCTTCGGGTCGCGATCAAACCGCGCATATCGACGGCGAGGTGGGGTCGGCGTGCATCCCGGGTTGATGCGGAACACTTCATCCTGTTCCCCCCAAAAAAGAGCCGCAGGCCGCATGCAGTCTCCCGTTGCATGCGGCCCGCGTGTCTCCTCATATCGAGCGTTGATCCTTCTCGTCGAGCCGTATCCCTCGTCATATTCTCCCAACGGCCTCGGTCGAGACAGGCGCCCGAGCTCTCCGTGTCTGGTGGTCCCTGCTACGAAACTGGGTACTGGTCAACTGGCAGTATGTTGACTAATAGCGTTCCGGGTTGTGTTCTACGTCATGTATTCATGTATCGAATGAGCGTACGCGAAGTTCTTGTCACCGTGGATGTTGAACTCCATCATCCCACCCTTCCGCCCCACGGTCGGCTGCCACTTTGCCAGCCGCACCGCCTCGGGAAGCGGTGTGACGGCCCCTCCGCTCGGAGAGACACCGAACAGCAGTCTGTTCGGGCCAACGATCTCCGCGTAGTCGTTGAATTGCGCTATCATCTCCCGATAGGGCCAGAAGTAGCCCATCAGGCTCACATAGTCGAACAGATGATGTGTCTGTTGAAGCAAGGTCTTGTCCAACGGAAGTTCGTACGAGGCGTACGACATCATCTTCCCTGTTCCGCTCGCGGGGC
>CAZJYH010000607.1:0-337 GCA_964549365.1 uncultured Alphaproteobacteria bacterium | reverse complement strand
AGTGCCTCCCCAGTTCGTTCACCACCTCGATGAAGGTGGCATTCGGGGGAACGCCGCTTCCGATCTCGGGATCGATATCGATCCCATCCAGGCCCCATTCGTCGATCAGACCGCTCACCTGTGCCGCGAACGCGGCCGGATCGGCGATCGTATTCCACGAGATATCCGGATTCGCCGTACTGATGATCGATGCCAGCACTTTCTGCCCGCGCCCACGTGCCGTTTGTGCCCCGGCGAGTATCTCCTCCCACGTCATCCCGTCACTGGTGATGGACTCCGTGTTCAGTGCGGTATCCGGCCATAAATTGAGAAGGAACAGGTTGATCACATTGACATG
>CAZJYH010000606.1:0-3493 GCA_964549365.1 uncultured Alphaproteobacteria bacterium | reverse complement strand
GTGTTCGACAGCGACAAGGCCGGGCAGTCGGCCACCGAGCGGGGCATCGACGTGTTGTTGCGCAAGGGGATCGATGTCTCGGTGCTGCGCCTCCCCGACGGCGAGGATCCCGACACGTTCGTGCTGCGATTCGGCGCCAAGGAGTTCGAGTCGCGTGTGGACCGGAGCGTCTCGTTCCTGGAGTTCCGCGCGCGGATGATGAAGAACGCAGGCGACTTCGACACCCCGGACCGCATGGCCGAGGCGGTGCGGTCGATCGTCGCCACGGTCTCGATGATCCCCGACGCGTTGAAGCGCGAGCTGTTCATCCAGAAGATCGCGGCCGATTACCATCTCCCCGAGGCTCTGATCTCCTCCGAGATGGAGCGCGTGATGGGGGGGCGTGACGCGCGCCGCAAACGCGAGCTGTACATGCGGCCGCCGCGGCAAAGCGGCGAGTCGCGCGGGACGCCGACGAGCCCGCCGATGCCCCCCGGACCCACGCCGGACGAGGCCGATGCCGCGCTGCAATACGTGCCGGAGGGGCTGTCGCCGGACGCGGGGTCGCCGAACGTCGTTCCGCCGGACGCCGGGATGTCGATCTCGGTGTTGAAACGCCGTCCGCTCATACGCTCGGAGCTGCCGTCGGCCGAGATCGGGCTGATCAGCGTCATGTTGAACGGCGACCCGCAGATGCTGGAGCACGTCTTCGCGCGCATCGACACCGATGACTTCTCGCACACGTTGACGCGCGAGATGGTCGGGATCATCCTCGGGCACTATGTGAACCAGCGGTCGTTTTCGCTGGACGATCTGGTGATGGAGGATCTGGCCCCCGAGCTGCGCGACCTGGTGACGCTTCTGGCGATCGAGAAGGAATCCATCTCCACGTACTGGGCGCGCCACGACGTGGACGTTCCGGAGGCGAACCCGTGGCGAATCGCGCGCGATTGCCTCGTGATTCTGATGCAGGAACGTCTCAAGCGGGAGTTCCGGGCGCTGCAGGAGCAGACGTCGGACCTCGACCCACGTGTGAAGCTGGAGCATGAGAACGAGGTGCTGGCGCGCATTCAGGAGCTCACGCGCGAGATCGAAAGCCTGAAGCGTGCGGTGCTCGGGTAGCGTCGCATGACATGACGTTTCCGTCGGCGGCCGATCGTGCTGTTTCATACGGCGCGCGCATGCGTCTGTGTAGCGGTGATCCGGCCGCGTCGAGCCGACAAGCGTTGATTACTGCATTGTGTGATGTACGGTCCGCGATTCATCATTGGTGGTACGCGTAACTCCGGCTAACTTGGTTCCTCCATGAATGTGAAACGCTCAACATCGATCCTCATCGTGACGCTTGCCGCGGTCGGTCTCTCGGCCTGCCAGGCAACGCGCAACTTCACCACGTACTACAATCTGTTCTACAACATGGAGCGGATCATGGGCGAGGTGGAGGAGGAGCTGCTCTATATCCGCGAGCAGAAGACGCCGGAACCGGTCTACTACATTCCGTTCGATGATCTCGAGCGGCGCGACGCCAAGTTCTACGGGCACCTCGAACGGCGCTCGATGAACAACGAGGAGATGCGCGCCAACAAGGTGAAGCTGGACTCCATCCTGATGAAGGGTTCCAAGCTGATGGCGCGCAATGCGAAGAGCGATTATCTGGGCGACGCGGTGTATTACATCGGCAAGACCTACTTCTACGAGCGGGAGTGGTTCCAGTCGCAGAAGAAGTGCGAGGAGTTGATCGCGGGCTTTCCGGAAAGCCGCTGGTATCCCGACGCGCACCTGGTGAACTCGATGGATCTGATGCAGCAGGGAAAAGTGCGCGAGGCCGCAACGATGATCTCGCGGACGATCGACATCGGCTGGGCGCGGGAGCGGAAGGACATCCTGATCGACGCGTTCCGTTTGAACGCGGATCTGCAGATCGGCGAAGGGAACTACGCCGAGGCGCTTCGGCCGTACGAGCGCGCGATGGTGCTCAGTTCCGACGACGAGGACCGTGCCCGGTGGCAATACGAGATCGGGTTGATTCACTTCCGCCGAGGCGATTTTCAATCGGCGCTGGCGGCGTTCGACAAGGCAAGCGAGGATTTCTCTCCCGACATCCTCACCGAGTTTCAGCTCGGCATGCAGCGCGCGGCGGCCATGCGGGCCATCGGCCAGTACGATCGCGCGCGCGCGCAGCTGGCGAAGCTTCGGGGCAACGGCAACTTCGAGCCGTGGTACGGCCTCGTCGAACTCGAGATGCTGAACCTGGCCGCGGCGCAATCCGACGGCGCCGGGATCAACGAGACGGAGCTGGCCCGTGTCGATTCCATCTCCCCCGGCAAGGGGTATGCCGCTTACGCGCTCTACGAGCGCGGCGTGCGCGCCTTTCGCGCGGGCGATCTGAAGACGGCCTTGGAGAACTTCAACAAGTCCACCACGGCGGCCGTTCCGTTTCAGCGTCGCGCGCAACGGTATGCATCGTTGCTCGAGCGCTATTTCGATCAGACGGGCAAAGCGCGTGCGCTCGTCGATGGGTACACGCCGGAGATTTACCCGGACTCGTTGAAGGCGACGGTATCGGAGCTGTACTACAACACCGCTCGCGTGTTCGCATCGCTCGACATCCCCGATTCGGTGAACCGCTACTACGACCTGTCGTATCGCTGGTCTGCACCGGGAAGCGCCGAGGGGGCGCGCGTGCTCTATGCGTGGTCGCTTGCCGCGCGTGCCGCCGATCGCAGCGCGGCGGCCGATTCGTTGCTGCAGCGTATCGTCGATGATTACTCGCTGACGGAGTATGCCGTCGGCGCGCGCCGTACGCTGGGCTATACCGAGGATGCGAAGGTCGACCCCGCCGAGGATCTCTTCAAGTCCGGCGTCAGCCAGATGAACGTCGGGAACATTCCGGCGGCGCTGGCGCAGTTCCATCGCGTGATCGACAAGCATCCGAAGTCCGCCTACGCGCCGCGGGCCTATTACGCGATCGGTCTGATCTACGAGAAGCGGCTGAACGATCTTGACAGCGCCTACAGCTATTATGGACGCCTCATCGATCTGTTCCCGAAGAGCGAGCAGGCGCAGTCCGTCGCACCGCTGCTGCAGGCCGTCAACCTGCAGCGCATGCGGAAGCCCGGCAACGGGCAACCGAACGACGTTCCCACGCAGAACGATGCGGGCGACGGATCAGGCGTGAACATGGACTGGATGAAGCAGAACCCTCCGGAGGTTCCGAAGGACGATGACGATGTGCTGATCCCATTGAACGGCGACACGTCGAAGTTGCGTCCGCGCGCCGAGCCGCCGAAGACCGACACCAAACCGAACCCGAAGGGGGCCAAGCCGCCCACCGACTCGAAGCCGACCGGGACAAAGTCGACCGGCGCCAAGTCCGAGGGGACGAAACCGGCCGATGTGAAACCGCCGGGAACGAAGCCGGTGGATCCGAAGGCGGGGACCAACACGCCCGGAACCGGCGCCTCGAAGCCGTTGGAACCCGCGCCGTCCGGTAATGCGGCCACCGGCGCTCCGC
>CAZJYH010000605.1:0-3494 GCA_964549365.1 uncultured Alphaproteobacteria bacterium | reverse complement strand
GCGATGGGCTGTTGCGCCGTGGTGAGTTCGCGGTGATCGCCGCCGAGAACAACACAACCGTGACGGTCTACCCGAGCACTCCGACGCTCACGGGCTCGGGGCAGATCACACAGGTGCTCGACAAGGGGCAGATCCTGCAGGTTCAGGACGGCGGCACCATCCGTGGCCGCACGGATATCACGGGTTCGGTCGTGACCTCCGACAAACCGGTCGGGGTGTTGAGCGGCCACATGCGCGCCGGCGTCCCATATGAACTCGATCGTGGGAAGGATCACCTGATCGAGATGATCCCACCGCGCAATGCGTTGGGACGGCGGCATATCCTCGTTCCGTTCAGGGGACGGCAGGGGGGTGATCTGGTCCGCATCATCTCCTCCTCTCCCGATCCCACGAGCGTCGTGATCGCGACGGCCTCCGGGTCGATCACGCGCACCATCGACAAACTCGGCGGCTTCGTCGAATACGAGTTGGGGCAGGTTGCTGTCGTCACCACCGATCATCCGGTCCTGGTGGCGCAGTACTCCAAGTCGCTGGAGGCCGATCCGCGCAACTTACGCCAGGGGAACCGCATCGTCTCCGCGTTCGATCCCGACATGGTGATCGTCACGCCGGAGGAGCAGTTCGTGCAGGCCGCGTTGTTCGAGACGATTCCCAACTTCAGCAGCATCTCGGACAATCAGCAGTACGAACACCATTATGTGACGCTGGTCGCCGAACGTGCGAAGTACCTGACGCTCAAGCTCAACGGCCAGCCCGTGACCAGCTACCCGGGATATGCCTTCGGCGACATCGTCGGCACCCCATTCGTCTGGTTGACGTTGGAGGTGGGGGACGGACGCGTGCACCTGATCGAGGGAGATGCGTTGTTCGGAGGTTACGTGTACGGGCTCGGGCAGTACGATTCATACGCATGGCCCGTGGGCGCCGGCCTTCGAAAGTTCGACATCGTCGACAGCACGAAGCCGCGCCTGGCCGACAGCCTCGAGTGCAGCGGCGCGATGGTCACCGCCTACGAGTCCGGCCCGTTCGAGGATGGGCTGCGCCGGTTCTGGATGGACAGCGCCGGCTCCACCAATGTGAATTTCAAGGCCACGTCGCTGATGCTTGGCGACGAGTACGCCGAGGGGCACGTTACGTTGAAGGACCCGCGGCTCCCCGGCCACGTCCGTATCATCGCCGAGGACCAGCGCGGCAATCGCGACACGCTCGAGCTCGACGTACAGGCGGACCGCGTGCTCTCGTTCTCCGTCGATGCGGTTCTGCTGCGCAATGTGCTGGTCGACCAGACCTATCCGGCGTCGGTCATCATCACCAATCCGAACAAGGTGCCGATGACGCTCGACCAGATCCGGCTGGTGACGCGCAAGGAGTTCGTTCTTGCGAAGAACTACAAGGGGGCGGTGATCGCTCCCGGGGGCTCGCTGCAGATCGACATACTCTTCAAGACGGCGGTTCGCCGCACTCAGGTCGACTCGATCATCATCGAGAGCGCGTGCCAGACGTACGCGATCCCGCTGCGTGCGGACGCGACCTCCCCGAAGATCGCGACGCACGATTTGGAGTTCGGTGTGATCCGGACCGGCACCACGAAGGGGATGAAGCTTCGCGTCTGGAACTCCGGCGAGGCGCCGCTCACCATCGACAATGCCGTTTTGAAGCGACGGCCCTTCGTCGAGAAATCGACGCCATGCGGGCCGAAGACGCTGGACTCCGGGGCCGCCGACACGCTCGATGTGATCTTCAAACCGATTCAGAACGGCGACTTCTCGGCGACGGTCAGCTTCTACAGCAATGCGGACTCGGTGGCGGTTGCGCACCTGCACGGGCGCGCCGTGTTCCCCGCCGTCAGGATCGGAGGGCACGATTACGGACGGATGCAGGTTGGCGACTCCGCCTGCGCCGAAATCTTCATCACGAACTACGGCGGCGACACTGCGCACATTACCGGGGTCTTACTGGATGACCCCAAAGCGTTCGTTGTCGATCCCTCGGTATTCCCGCGCAATCTGGCGGCGGGCGACACGATGTGGGTGAAGATCTGCTTCGGAGCGGGCGCCGAGCAATCCTACAGCTCCGGCATCCTGCCGTTGAACACCGACGGGCTGGAGGACCGGAACACGCTGCTGGGGGCCGGATATCGCCTACGGGGCTGGATCAGCGGATACGACTGGCATCAGCGCTGGCTGGGCTCCTCGTACAACTCGACGGTCTATGTCCACAACGTCAGCAGCTCGCCGCTGACGATCACGAAGATCTGGATCGCGGACGGCGACATCGGCGACTTCAAGGTCGATCCGCTGCCGGGCCCGGTGGAGATCGCGGCGGGCGACATGCTGCCGGTGAACGTCTCGTTCAGTCCGATGCTGCCGGGCCTGCGGGCCTGCAAGATCTATGCGAACACGAACTCGCGCGAGACGCCGCTGATCGATTCGGTGCTGCAGGGCTTCGCGCTGGTGGCGCTTGCGAGTGACTCACTGAAGTACGACGGAAGCACTGCCTATGCCTGCAGCACGCGCGCCGGCTCGTTGACGATCTACAACGACGGCAACACCGATCTCTCGTTGAAGGGGCTCGCGCTCAGTTCCGTGCCGCCGATCGTGAGCCTCAGCGGCACGTATCCCGACGGCCTGATGATCGGCCCGGGCGAGTCGTTGCTGGTGAACTTCTCGGTGAACTTCGCCGGCTATGTCGGCAAGGTGGACGGAGCGTTGACCTGGGGCTTTGCCGAGATTCCGGACCCGATATCCCGTCCCTTCTCGTTCGTGAGCGAGGCGCAGGAGTATGTGATCCTTGCCGCGACGCCGAGCAAGGTGAACCTCGGGAACCGGTTCGATCTCGAGGTGAGCGTGGCACAGGCACACTGGCGGAACCTCGGGCAACAGGGCGTCGATCTGCGGGTGACGAACAATCCAACGATGGCGCGGTTCGACGTGGAGGAGTGGAAGCGGCGCACCGCCGGTCTTACGGGCGGATGGGGACCGGCGGGTGACCCGATCATCGACACGCCGGGCGTGGTGGTGATCAGGTTCAGGCCGATCGGTGCGGCCTCGCTTCCTCTGGACGACATGAAATTTCCGGCGTTGCCGTATCAGGGGTTCCTTGGTAACAACCAGATTGATACTTTTAAGGTGTCGATGACCCCGGCCGAAACGCTCTGCTCGCCCCCGGCATTCGCCTCCGTGGCGTATGTGAGCGACAGTCTGTGCGGCCTCTCCAACCGCCTGATTCAACTTACCGGAAGCGACTACGTGCTGAAGCAGAGTCGCCCAAACCCCTCCGGAACGACAACAATCATCGAGTTCACGCTCGGCCTGGAATCACAAACGCGGCTCGAGCTGTTCACTTCCGACGGCCAGTTGCTGCGCACGATGATCGACGGCGTGATGCCGGCAGGAACGTACAGCTTCCCGGTGGACGTTCGTACGATACCGAGCGGGCTGTACTACTACCGGCTGACCTCCGGCCCGTTCGGGGCGGTGCGCTCGATGACGGTG
>CAZJYH010000604.1:0-3507 GCA_964549365.1 uncultured Alphaproteobacteria bacterium | reverse complement strand
ACATCTCCTCCGCCCCGGCAAAGTTGAAGCCCGACGCGCGATACCGGCGGCGCAGGTCCAGAAACTCGGCGGCGGCGATGAGCGCGTCGTACACGGCGTGCATGGCGCGGCGGTCGGCATCTCCCGGCACCGAGGAGGCCCAGTGACCGGACTGCCGGCGCAGCGCCACCGCGCGCACTTCATCGGCGTTGATCGTCTCGGCCGTCGCGGACACGCGCCGGGCCAGCATCGCGGCAACGGCCCGCTCCGCCTGCGGGAAGGTCATCACCTCCATCAGGTCCTCGATCTCGAACGCTCCCAGATGCTCCTCCAGCCGCAGGCGCTCGGCCACGCCCCGCGCCGGCCGATCGTAACCGGGGCCGTATCGCGTGCTGTCGCGCCAGGCCGCCAGGAACACCACGGCGTTGGCGCGCCCATGCGGCGGCAACAGCAGATGCCGCAACGGTGCCGGAAGCTCCGCGCGCAGTGCGGCCGCCACGTCGGTCACCATCAGGGCGATCAGCAGATTCCGGAGCGTCGGGGTCTCCTCCGCGTAGCCGAACGTCTCCTTCGCCGCTTCCCAGAAGGGGGCCGCCAGATCCATCCGCTCGATCTGCGCCCACGCGGCCGGCGGCGCGTCGAGCAGCGGCTCCTCCCCCTCGTCGGCGTCGGCATAGCCCACGAAGAGCGTGCGCAGCAGTGTGAAGAACTCCGCCCCCTCGGAGCGCAGCACCACGGCCAGCATCTTCATGTCCAGGTCGGCCGCGGTGTCGTGCGGGGTCACCAGCGCGTGCAGCTTCTGCAGCCGCTCACGGCTGTCGAAGAACCGGCGGCGCGCGGCGATGTGCCCCACCAGGCTCGGCGTTTGCAGGCCGAGCTGGTCCATCAGCACGGAGGCGCGATCGGCGCGGAACGCCCTGCCGTACATGCGGACGTCGAGCAGCCAGTCCGCCTCCGGCTCCGGCTCCTCGGCGGGCATGTAGATCAGGAACTTCGCGGCCGGCTCCTCCAGCTCCAGGCGCACCTTGGTCCGCAGCGCCCCCTCCTCATCCGGCCGCACCAGCACGACGCCCGCCGGAACCGCCTCCGCCAGCATCCCCTCGAAGTCCCGGTCCGGATCGTTCCAGAAGACGATCCGCTCCTCGTTGAAGAGCCGCGCAAGCGTCGCGTTGATCTGTCCGGCGTCCATCACGTCGTGTTACCTCTCCCTTAGCGCGTCGTATATGCGCCGTGCAACCTCGGCGTCGTCCAGATAGCCGCTGATGCCGTGCCTGTTGTCGGTCGTGTTCTCCACGTCCGTCTTGTTCTCGATCGCCGGCGTTACCGCGAAGTACTCCGGCGTGAGGGGATGGAGCGCCACCGCATCCTTCGGGTCCAACGCGTTGAACCAGCCCTTCACGCACTCCGGATACCTGATCGGCGCGAGACGCCTCCGCACGGCCGTGATGCCGAGCGGCGAGCCGAGCGTGACCAGCAGCGGCACGAA
This sequence comes from uncultured Alphaproteobacteria bacterium, assembly GCA_964549365.1. Classification (GTDB taxonomy): domain Bacteria; phylum Bacteroidota; class Ignavibacteria; order OLB7; family OLB7; genus JAFDZV01. The sequence continues at coordinate 2,042 of CAZJYH010000604.1, read as the reverse complement.
TGCGCGACCACCACCGTCGGCACGGCCCGCTCGAATGCCGCGCGGACGCCGGTCTCGATCGTGTCGCGGATGCCGGGATTCCGAAGATACTGATCCACATCATGTGTGAAGAGCGCGAGCACCTGGGAGCCGAGCCGGGGCATATAATTGTCGATGGCGCGCAGGACGGCCAACACCCACCCCTTGTTGAGCGGGCCGCGTTCGTTGACGAGCTGATTCATCAGTTCCTGCACTCGCGCGTCGGTGAGAAGCCGGTATTCGTTGAAGCCGATGTTCACCCCATGCCCCGCGAAGTGCACCATCAGCTGCTCCAAAACTCCGGGCGCCGGCAGGTCGCGGATGGCTCTCTTGATCCGATCTGTTGTCACCTCCGTCGTGCCCTCCTCGTCCGATATCGTTATCACGTTTGCGGCAGGGATCCCCTGTCCCTCGGCCCATTCCTTCATCCCGGCGAGCCCCCCTCTCCACCGCCTGCAGTTGCGGCAGGCCGCCCGCCTTGCTCACCCCAATCAAAACAACCGCTCGATTCATACTCCAATACTCCTGTATGGTGTCGGTACAATTGGAACATCATGTATACAGATCGGCGCGGCGTGCGCCACGCCATAGGCATTCCGTCCGCCCCGCGTTGCTCACGGGGTTACGCCACCTCCCCGCGCTCGCCGGCACGGCGGATCATGGCCACCCCCTCGGGGTCGAACATGGTCCAGAGGGGATCGACGAGGTGACGTTCGAGGCCGCGGAGCGATGGTGTCAACGAGACGTTGTGCGCGTTCAGGGGCGCCCACCCCTGCATGGCCGCAACGCCGCTCTCCACGGCCCGCAGCGTCGGCAGATGGCCGGCCTTGCTCACGCCGATCAGGACGATGGCTCGGTTCATGCTCGAATTCTCCGAAGGGTGTGGATATACTATTGCAACACAGAGAATACAGGTATGCCGCGCCGACGCCGCACCCTACGGATGACGGCATGGCCACGGCCCGCGTTCGCGGGGCCCGGAATGGGAACGGTTGTTGGGGGGTAGGGGCCTACTCTCCGCCGGTGACGGCGCGGGCGATGGCCAAGATATCGCCGAAATTAGCATAGATGACCCGAACGCCGTCGTCGAGGTCCAGCGTGATGCGCATGTCGGCGTAGTGGCGCAGGCGCTCGTCGAAGCCGCGCAGCTCCAACGCCTGTTTGGCCAGGGTCTCGCGCTCCTTCGTCAGGCGGCGGCGCGTCGGGGGTGCGGCGGCGGCGGTGATCTCCTCCTCCAGCCGCGCGAGGCGGGCCGCGATCTTCCCCTGCAGCGGTATCACGTACTCGGTGCGCATGCGCGCCAGCGTCCCCTCGTTGTACCGGTGCAGGTAGACCAGGCACTGGAAGGCGCGCGCCTTGCCGCTGGAGAAGAGCCAGTAGATGGGGCGCCGCTTGTACATCTGGAGATGATGCTTGTAGAACGCGGCCGCCAGGTAGCGCCGAAGGGCCGCGCGGGGCTCCTCCCCCTCCTTCGCCCCGAGCCCGCCCGCCAGAAACGCGAGGTTCTCCTCCAGCCCCTCGGCGGGCCACGCCGCGGCGATGAACGCCTCCAGCCGGCGGTCCGCGTCGTCCTCGAACCAGGGATACTCGGTGATCGGGACGATGCCGTCGGCGTCGGCGGGGAACGTGCGGTACTTCGCGGGGTCGAACCCGACGTTGCCGGCGTGCGCGTAGACCAGGCCCGGCTCATCCAGGCTGTACCGCCCCATCATGCAGCCGACGGCGTAGGAGACGAGGCGCCGCATGTCCTCCTCGCGGTCGGGGCGGTAGAGCGTGATCTGGTCATCCGGAACCTCGGGGGAGAGTTCGTTTTGGAGGCCGTAGGCGGCAAGGATTTGTTCGTTAAGGGAATGTTCGATCTTTGCAAGGTCACGCACCGCTTCATTGCTAGACACATTCCAAACACGATAGGATTCCGCGATACTGCTGGAATCACTCTCGACGTGCAGAAAAGGTAACACCGCGAACTCCCACGCGGTCTCGCTATTTGCCCAATCATGCTTGGCAATATCCACGCACCGACC
>CAZJYH010000603.1:0-3518 GCA_964549365.1 uncultured Alphaproteobacteria bacterium | reverse complement strand
CACTTGGCACTTGGCACTTGGCACTTGGCACTTGGCACTTGGCACTTGGCACTTGCTTGGCACTTGGCACTTGGAATTTTCCACGCATAACGCTCAACGCAACACGCTGAACACTCCTCGCACCATACAGGCCGAGAACGTGCGCCGGTTCGTGCTGGACGAACTCGGCTTCGACGTCGTGGGCTTCGCGCCGGCCGATCGGCTGGAGGCGGAGGCGGCGCGATACGTGGAGTGGATCGCGCTGGGGAGCAACGGCACGATGGAGTGGATGGAGCGGAACGTCGATCGCCGTGCCGACGTGCGCGCCATCCTGCCGTCGGCGCGGACGGTGATCGTGGTGGGGCGCAACTACTTCACGCCGCACGAGCATTCGAGCGATCCGGCGCACGCGAAGATCAGCCGGTACGCATGGGGCCGTGACTACCACAACGTTCTCCCGAAGAAGTTGAAGCGTCTGCACGCGCACCTGCTCACGCTCGACGCGTCGGCGGAATCGCGGTGGTATGTGGACACGGGGCCGGTGATGGAGAAGGCGTGGGCGGTGCGCGCCGGCCTCGGCTGGATGGGGAAGCACACCAACGTGATAACGCGCGAGATGGGGAGCTGGCTCTTCCTCGGCGTGTTGATCTCCTCGCTCGATCTGGAGCCGACGCCGCCGATCGCCGACTACTGCGGCACCTGCACGCGCTGCATCGACGCCTGCCCGACCGATGCGATCACCGCGCCGTACCGGATGGACGCCACGCGCTGCATCAGCTACATCACGATCGAGGAGAGGCCGAAGGCGGAGATAGCGCCGGAGCTTGCGGAGCGCTTCGAGACCTGGGTGTTCGGCTGCGACATCTGCCAGGACGTCTGCCCGTGGAACAGGTTCGAGCGGCCGACCGACGAGCCGGAGTTCGAGCCGCGCGAAGGTGTTCTCACGTTGACCGTCGACGAGGCCCGCGCCATGAGCGACGAGGAGTTCGCGGCGCGATTCCAGGGAAGCCCCGTGCGCCGCGCGACGGCCGAGGGATTCCGCCGGAACGGCCGCGCGATCGGGGAGCGCGGAATTCAGAATGAGAAATGCTGAATGTGGAACCGTGTCGGCCGCGTGGCCGAATTCAGAATGATGACCGTGTCGGTCAAGTTCAAAGTTCCAAATGCCAAATGCCAAGTGCCAAGTTGTGCAGTGTCACGCACATGAAGCGGTACACTTCCAAGATGTACAACTCGCGACTCGTCGAAGACCCCCGATTCATCGGGGCCACTCTCTTCCGCGCGTCCATCGTCCAGCGTCCAACACGATTGCACCGCAAATGCGTAACGCCGCGAAGAAGACCCGCTACGCACCGGCGGCGACCCGCGCATCCGGCACGCGGTAGAGCAGGATGATGCCGAGCACGAAGAAGATGCCGATCACCAGCATCGCCGGACGCTGCCCGATGCTCTGGGCAACCTCGCCGAAGACGAGGGGGCCGACCACCGCCGACGCCTTGCCGAAGAACCCGTCGTAGAATCCGAAGAACTCCGTCCGCTTCTCGTCCGGCGTCAATAGCGCCATCAGCGTGCGGCTGGATGACTGCGACGAGCCGAGCGCCATGCCCGCCACGGCGCCCAGGATGTAGAACGCTCCGGCGGTGGTGATGAAATAGGCGGCGATCACCACGCCGATCCAGATCACGAGCGTGACGACGATCGAGCCGCGTGCGCCGATCAGGTTGGTGATGAAGCCGAAGATGAGCGAGCCGACGAGCGCCGAGCCCTGCACGATCATGAAGAAGTAGATGAGCTGCTCGGTGCTGAGCTTCAGCGTCTCGCTCGCGAAGATGCCCGCGAAGAGGATCACCGTGAGGATGCTGTCGTTGTAGACGAAGAACGCCAGCAGGAACCGCTTCACCGCGTCGTACTGCCGCAGATGAGTCCACGTCTCGCGCAGCCGACGATAGGCCGCGGCCACGGGGTTCCCCAATACGGCGCGCGGCTCCTGGCGTTCCTTCACGAACAGGAAGAGGGGGATGGAGAAGATCCCGAAGAACCCGGCGGCGATCAGGAACGTGAGCTTCACGCTCGACTCCGGCAGCGGCGTGGCGGTGAGGATCGGCAGCACGATGACGAGGATGATGAACGAGCCGAGATAGCCCATCGCGAAGCCGTAGCCGGAGACCTTCCCGTAGTTCGCCTCCGACGAGATGTCCGGCAGGAACGCATCGTAGAAGACCGTCCCCCCCTCGAAGCCGACGTTCGCCGCGATCACCAGCAGCACCGCGGGCCAGAGCGTTCCGGCGCCGGTGAAGTAGAGCAGGGCCGTGGCCGCCACGCAGACTATCGTGAACGCGGCGAGGAAGCGCTTCTTCCGGTGCGAGGCGTCGGCCATCGAGCCGAAGAGCGGGCCGAGCACCGCCGTGATGAGCATCGACGCCGAGACCGTGCGCCCCCAGAACGCCTCGTTGCCGCCGGCGATCACCTCGGTGAAGAACTTCGGGAAGACGAGCGTGATGATGATGACGTAGAAGCCGGTGTTGGCGAAGTCGAAGAGGGTCCAGGAGAAGATCTCTCCGGTGGAGGCTGTGCGATGCTGCATCGGTATGATTCGTGTAGGATCAGGGCGCGGCGCCCGTGCCGTTCGTCGATATCCGGCTCCCGCCCTTCCCCGCCGCTGTTCCGCCGCCGCTCCCCTCCCGGATTTTCCGGCGTGCAGTATACAGCAATTCATTATTCGTAACGCATATGGGGGGACTGTTCGGACCCCTTTTCCGTAAGTTAATCGCTTCGTGAAGCTGAACGTCCGCCATACCGATCCGGGGAGCGCCGCCCGCACAGGCTGGTTCGCCACCGACCATGGTATCGTCGAGACGCCGATCTTCATGCCGGTGGGAACGCGGGCCGCGGTGAAAGCGCTCACAAGCGGCGATCTGCGCGATCTCCGCGCCCGGATCATTCTCGGGAATACCTATCATTTGTTCCTGCGCCCCGGCAACGATACGCTCCGCGCCGCGGGGGGACTGCACCGGTTCATGAGCTGGAGCGGCCCCATCCTCACCGACTCCGGCGGCTTCCAGGTGTTCTCGTTGAAGGACCTGCGCAAGATGAGCGAGGAGGGGGTGCGGTTTCAGTCGCACATCGACGGCTCGCGCCATTTCTTCACCCCCGAGAACATCGTCGACACGCAGCGGGTGATCGGTTCGGACATCGCGATGGTGCTGGACGAATGCCCACCCGGCGAGGCGGACTATGTGTATCATCGCGACTCGATGCTGCGATCGATGCGCTGGGCCCGACGCGCCTGGGAGCATCACACGTCCGTGCCGATGCCCTACGAGCACAGGCAGCATCTGTTCGGCATCGTGCAGGGGGGGACGCACATGGACCTCCGGCGCCAAAGCGCCGAGCAGTTGTGCGAGATCGGCTTCGACGGCTATGCGGTCGGCGGCCTGGCCGTCGGCGAGCCCACCGAGGCGATGTACGAGGTGGTGACGGCCACCGCGCCGCTGTTGCCGGTCGATCAGCCGCGTTATCTGATGGGGGTCGGCACGCCG
>CAZJYH010000602.1:333-3520 GCA_964549365.1 uncultured Alphaproteobacteria bacterium | reverse complement strand
GCGATCGTCGGCGGCGCATCGCTCGATGTCGACATTCTGTAGCGTACCGGCGCGTTGTTCGACAGTCCCTGCGGCGAGCTGAGCGCGATGTAGTACAGGCCGTTGCGGCTCAGACGGAAGGCCGCGCTCGCGCCCGTGCTGCTGGTCTGCATGGGGATGCGGACGGTGTCGTAGCGCACCGGCGTGGTCTGCGGCGTGGAGCTCGATGCCGTGACGACGGCGTTCGATGCGTCGGCTCCGCCGCGCGGGAACAGCTGCACGATGGTCGCGCTCGCGGGCTCGATGTTGGTTGTCACGTTGACACGTACCGTCGTGCCGCGAAGCCCGGCCACGTCGCCGACGTTCGCGGGGAGCGTCTCGGTGCCCCGGCCGGTATAGGATGGATGGGCTATGCTGACCTGCAGCGTGCGAATCTCCGGACGGTCCACCACGTCGAGCGTATGCTCCGTCGTGTGCACGGGGCCGGCGTAGGCGCTGTAGACGGTCTTCTCCTTGACGTTCGCGATACGATAGCGGAAGGTGCCGCCGGCGTCGCCGCGCAGTTCGAGCTCCTGCGGCGCGGCATCCCCCGAGCGCAGGCGCAGCGTGACCGTTCGCGGAGGTATTCCCTCGGCCTGCACCACGATCTCGAGCGAATCGCCGCGCACAACCATGCGATCACCCGGCTCGATGGAGAGACGGAAGGGTGCCGGCGCGGTGAAGTCCGAGTCGTATCGGATCAGCCGGTCGAGCGCGCCGCGATAGACTCCCGGGAAGGCGAGAAAGAGCGTGGAGATCAACGTGGCGGCGCTGAGGAAGAAGAGCAGGGCGCGGCGACGCTCATCGCGTTCAACGATCACGGTGTAGTCGTGAGCGCGTACCAGCGTCCCTTGCGACACGATCGAGGCGTTCAGAAGATCGGCGGAGGATCCGATCGCCGCCGCGGCCCCCTGTGTTGCCGCGGTGTGGTACAGCTGCAGCGTGTTCAGCAGCCGATCGCCCACCGCCGGAATGCCGTTGCCGACGCGGCGGGCGATCACATCGTCCGGTTGACCCTTGAGAAGCCCGAGGAAGCGCGCGAGCGGTGGAAGCACCGCGATCGCGAGCACCGCCGCGGCGGCGATGATCGCGCCGTTGAACAACAGGGTGCGCCCGGTCGCCTCGAGGCCGGCGATTGCTTCAATCGACAACGCGAGCACGGCCACGGCGATCATGCCGGTCAGCGCGTTGATCAGACCGGTCTGTACGGCAATGCCATGCTCCAGGCGGCGCACCCCCTGAATCTTCCGCACAAGCTCGCTATATAATTCGCCGGTGGACATGAGGCCTTGATCTTCGGATTATCACATTTCAATTTCAAACCGTGCGCGCCCGCAAACTTCTCGTCGCTTGCCGTCGGTGTGGGTGGGTTTGCGAATGCGCCCACGAATTTCCGCTCATTTCCAACGGCCGACGTCGATGGACAGGACCTTTCGCCCCTCGGGGCTCCGCTGATCCTTACTCATCGTTTCCCCGCCGCCCACTCCTCGAAGCGCAGCCCGAGTCCGCGGTCGATGAAGGCGCAGAGGGAATCGAGCGACCAGTTCCACCCGATCTCCAGATCCTCGGTGTCGTCGCATGCGACGTTCACATGTTCAAGACGCACCGTCGTGGCGTTGTCACCGTCGGGCGCCATCTCCACGGTGACGACCCCGCCGGCCGCGTAGTCCGGCTGTTCCCACGTGAACTTCAGCCGCTCGAGCGGGACGATCTCCAGGAACTCCCCGGTGTCGCCGTCGCTGTTGGTGTAACGTCCGCCGACGCTCAACTCGAGCTCGGCATGCTCCGTGAACCAATGTTCGAGCTGCACGGGATCGGTCCATGCCTTCCATACCTGCTCAACCGCTGCGTTCACTCTGCGCGACGCGGCCACTACGTGCGAATGTTCCGGGCTCGGTATGTCGTGTATCTGCTCGTTCATGGCGCTTGTAGCTGACGTCTCGCGGTCCTTCGGATTGGAGGAGGCGCACAAGTGGCGTGCACGGATGACCGCATGGGAAGATACAGCATGATCGGCCGCAAAGAAATGCTATGCCCGCAGGCGCGGCGGGCCCGTCGTGGGGCGGAGGCCCCCATGAAGTGCCGCGAATTCCAGACGCGCATTAGCCTCGCTTTCGTATGTTGTCCAGCTCACGCGCCACCAAGCGCGCATCGCATCAACTCTGTGCATTCGCATGAACAACACGGAATCAACACCCCGTTATCCGATCACGCGCACCGTTGAACAGGTCGACACGTACCACGGCGTCGACGTCGCCGATCCATACCGCTGGTTGGAGGACGATCGCTCCGAGGAGACCGCCGCATGGGTAACGGAGCAGAGCCGGTTGTCGACGGAATATCTGCGTGCGCTGCCGCATCGCGAAGCATACGCCGAGCGATTGGTGGAGATGTTCAACTCCCCGCGATACACGGCGCCGCGCCGTTTCGGCGATCGATATTTCTACGCCAAGAACGACGGGTTGCAGAATCACGGCGTGTTGTACGTGGAGGATGTGGCCGAACGAACGCCGCGCGTGCTGCTCGATCCGAACGCGCTTGCCGAGGACGGCACCATCGCGGTGACGGACATGGTTGCCTCGCCGGACGGCGCGCTCGCGGCCTACGCGCTGGCGGACAGCGGCTCGGACTGGCAGACGATCCGCGTCCGGGATGTGGAGACAGGGGTGGATCTTCCCGACGTGGTACGCTGGGCCAAGTTCAGTTCGATCGCGTGGACGCACGACCGCGCGGGGTTCTTCTATTCCGCATACGAGGCGCCGACCGATGACCGCCCGCAGAGCGGCGCGCTGGTGTGCCATCGGCTGCAGTATCATCGGATCGGGAGCGATCAATCGGAGGATCTCGTCATCTTCGAACGCCCGGATGAGCCCGCGTGGCTGCATCATGCGGTGGTGACCGATGACGGGCGATATCTGTTGATCCATTCCTATCACAACGGGTACGAGCGGATCTTCATGGCGGACCTCGGCGATGCGAACGCGCCGCGGCTCTCCGCTCCGGTCGTCGACCTGATCGGTGCCTTCGACGCACGTTATTCATACGCGGGGAACGACGGTGCGGTGATCTACCTGGTCACGGACAACGACGCCCCGCGCAGCCGGGTGATCGCCGTCGATACGGAGGACGGCAACGCGGTGCGCACGGTGATCGACGAGGGGCCCGACAC
>CAZJYH010000602.1:0-323 GCA_964549365.1 uncultured Alphaproteobacteria bacterium | reverse complement strand
GACACGCTGGAGTCGGCAATGATGGTGGGGGACCGCTTCATGCTGCTGTATCTGCACAACGCCTACCACCGCGTGGTGTTCCATGAACTCGACGGGACGTTCGCGCACGAGCTTCCGCTTCCGACGCTCGGCACCGTGTGGCCCGCCGAGCGCCCGCGCAGGCAGCATGAGGTGTTCTATACGTTCACATCGTTCCTGTATCCGCCCACGGTGTTCCGGTACGATCCGACGACGGGGGAGCAGACCGAGGTGTATCCATCGGGTCTCGAGGTGGACCGCGATGCATACGAGACGCGGCAGCTCTGGTGCACGAGCCCCGACGG
>CAZJYH010000601.1:0-3521 GCA_964549365.1 uncultured Alphaproteobacteria bacterium | reverse complement strand
GTTCAGGCGCGAGGTGGCGAAGATCGCTCTGGAGCGATTGATGCAGGACGGTCGGATCCATCCGGCGCGCATCGAGGAGATCGTCGACAAGGTGCGCAAGGAGCTGGAGGAGGAGATCATTCGCGTGGGGAACAACGCGTGCCTGGAGCTCGGTATCAACAACGTGCACGCCGAGATCATCAAGCTGATCGGCAAGATGAAGTACCGGTCAAGCTACGGGCAGAACGTGTTGAGCCATTCGATCGAGGTGGCATACCTGTGCGCGCTGATGGCGCGCGAGCTGGGGCTGGATGTCAATCACGCCAAGCGCGCAGGCCTGATGCACGACATGGGCAAGTGCGTCGATCGCAATATCGAGGGGCCGCACGCGCTGCTCGGCTTCGAGATCGCGAAGCGCTACAAGGAGCACCCCGTCGTCTGCAATGCCATCGGCGCCCACCACGAGGACATCGAGATGGAGACGCCGATTGCGGTGCTCGTGCAGGCCGCCGACTCGATCTCCGGTGCCCGCCCCGGCGCGCGACGTGAGTCGTTGGAGGCCTACGTGAAGCGGCTGGAAACGCTCGAGACGCTGGCGCGCTCGTTCGAGGGTGTTGCGAAAACCTATGCCATCCAGGCCGGGCGCGAGGTGCGTGTGATGGTGGAGCCGGACCGTGTGGACGATCTGTTCGCCGATCAACTCTCGCACGATATCGCCTACAAGATTCAGCAGGAGATGGAGTATCCCGGGCAGATCAAGGTGACGGTGATCCGCGAGCGGCGCTCGGTGTCGTACGCGAAATGACGAACCGGGCGTTTCGTGATATCGGTCATGGATGCGGGAGATGAAATCGATGTACTTTCGTGACGCCGTCGGCCGCTCGAGTGCCCTTGTTCTCCTGCTCGCGGGGCTTCTGCTCCTTGTTGGGGGGTGTGGCCGCGCGCACGTCGGCTATGCGCCGAGTGAGGGGGACGTGCTGTTTCAGTCGCTCCCACCGAACGATATGGTGAACATGATCGAAGGGAGCACGGGGTCGCCGTACTCGCATTGCGGAATCGTTGCCCGCCGCGATTCGGAGTGGGTGGTGATCGAGTCGATCGGCCTGGTGACCGAGACGCCGCTCGATGAGTGGATCGATCGCGGGCGCGACGGGGTCGTCCATCCCTATCGCCTGCGGCCTCAATATCGTGCGTCGATCCCGGCGTTCGTCGCGGCGTCCCGGCGATATCTCGGGCGCCCGTACGACTTTCACTATGCGATGGACGACGCCGCGATCTACTGTTCCGAGCTTCCGTACAAGGCGTTTCTGGAGGCCACCGGCGAGCGTATGGGGAAGACGGTGCGGTTGAGTGAACTTCAATGGCGACCGTATGAGGAGGTGATACGGCAGCTGGAATCGGGTGGGCTTCCGCTGGAACGTGAGATCATCACGCCGCGCGACCTCGCGCTCGCGACGCAGTTGCAGGGCGTGACGGTCGAAGGACGTTGAGAGGGAGGTTGATCGGCGCGGGCGATCCGATGTGCACGAAGTATCTCAGGCAGATGCAGAAACGCAATACGTTGGTGCTTCTGGGCGTGCTTGCGCTCACGGGCGTCTGGATGACGCTGCTCCACCTGGCCCTGTTCCGAGGGCAGGGTCTTCTCGGCATCTCCGGCATCGGGATGACCGGCGTGGTCCTGCTGATATTGAACCGTCCATGGCTGCTGCCGAACGCGGAGCCGCTGCCGCGGCTTGCGCTGCGCCGCAGCGTGACGGCGGCGCTCATTCTGGGCGCGTCCTTCGTTCTGCTCTTCGGAGCGATCGGCTCGTAGCGGCGGGTTGCACGGCGGATGACGAGCCGGCGATTCAACAGGCGCACGAGCCCGCGACAACGCGAAACAATCCTGATTCCATACATCTAAACGAACACTCCGATGTATCCTTTGAAGAAGGGCCTGGCGCCAGGCCAGGCACATGTCGGCCTGCCGGAAGGGACGGTCGAGGAAGAGCATGGGCGCTCCGGCTTCTACGGCGCGGCCTCGCACCTGTACCGCGTGCATCCGCCGACCGGGTGGACGGCGATCGAGGGGCCGTTGCGCCCGCACCTGCTGGACACCACGCTGCTCACGCCGAGCGATCAACACGACCCCGAGGGTTCGCCGGTGACGTTCCTGGCAAACAACGACGTGCGCATGATGGTGAGCCGCCGTTCCAGCGCGATGCCCTTCACGTTCCGCAACGCGGACGGCGACGAGGTGTACTTCGTTCACGAGGGGAGCGGACGCTTCGAGACCGACTACGGTGTACTGGCATACGAGCGCGGTGACTACGTGGTGATACCGCGGGGCACGAGCTATCGCGTGATCCCCGACACGACGGAGAACTTCTTCCTGATCACCGAGGCGACCGGCGAGGTGAACCCGCCGTCGAAGGAAGTCAAGGGGCTCATCGGGCAGCATGCGCTCTATGATCAGGGCATCATCACCACGCCGGAGCTTGCGCCGATCAACCACGAGCCGGGCGACTACCGTGTGCGCGTCAAGCGGATGGGGCAGTATACCCATCTGCACTATCCGTTCGATCCGATCGACGTGGTCGGTTGGAAGGGCGATCTGACCGCATGGAAGCTCAACGTGCGCGACATCCGCCCGGTGATGTCGCATCGCGCACATCTTCCCCCATCGGCTCACACCACGCTCCTGATGGACAACGCCGTGATGTGCACCTTCCTGCCGCGCCCCCTCGAAGAGGACGACGACGCGCTCAAGGTGCCGTTCTATCATCGCAATACCGACTACGATGAGGTGCTGTTCTATCACGACGGCGATTTCTTCTCGCGCGACAACATCAAGCCCGGCATGGTAACGCTGCATCCGATCGGCATCCACCACGGCCCGCATCCGAAGGCGTTGCGCAATCAGGGAACGAAGACCCGCACCGACGAGATCGCCGTGATGCTCGACACGAAGAACGCGCTCTTCCTGACCCCTGAGGCCGAGGCCATGGAGCTGAAGGAGTACTGGTCCAGTTGGATCGAGAAGCCGGAGGCGGCAGCGGTATAGCCGCGCACGAAGCTCCGTCTGAAAAATGAAGGGCGATGGTGTCACAGCACCATCGCCCTTTTGCCTTTCGAACCGCCGGCCGGAGACTCGGTGGTTCATCCAGCGGCCGCAAGTTACGGAGCCCGCGTGATACGACGCACCAACGAACCGTCGTCGGTCTCCAGCCGCGCGTAGTACGTTCCGGCCGCGAGCGCCGTCGGCGTGTGGGCCGTCGTGTAGGTGCCGGCCGGTTGCACGGCATCGATCACGGTTGCGATCAGCGTGCCGTCAACGGCGTTCACCGTCAGGCGAACGCGCGAGCGCTTCGGCAAGCCGTATCGGAACAGCGTGGCATTGCCGAACGGGTTGGGATGGTTCTGATCGAGAAACGCGAACTCGGGGAGAGCGCAGGCCCCCTCCGGCACATCGGCGTCGGCCACTGTCTCGAGCACCCCCTCGATGGTGATCGTGCCGGCGACCTCGTCGAACAGCGTGGGGAAGCTTCGAAGATTCCCGATCC
>CAZJYH010000600.1:0-3522 GCA_964549365.1 uncultured Alphaproteobacteria bacterium | reverse complement strand
TGATTCAGGTGATCGACCCCGCGACGAACACCGGCATCTTCTCGCATCGTGAACAGGCGAACGGTCTGGTCTTCACGCCGGATGGCGACGAGCTGGGATCGGCGGTGAACAATGTGCCGGACGGAGTGGTGATGAGCTTCTGGAACATCCGCACGGGCGAGCGGACGCGCGCGATGTATGGGGCGTTCGAGGTGATCGCGGACATCGCGACCGATCGCAACGCCGAGATCGTCGCCGGCGGTTCGTTTCAGAAGAACGTGCGGCTGTGGAACGCGCGCAGCGGCGAGCTGATCCGCACGCTCGGTGCAAACGCGCAGCCTGCGGTGGACCTGGCCTACAACCGAACCGGGACGTTCCTGGCGAGCCTTGCGCCCGACGGCGCAATGCGCATCTGGGAGGCCGCCACGGGACGCCAGGTGGTCACGATCCCATTCGAGGTGGACAAGGCGCGCACGAGCGACCGGGGAGCCATTGCCGTGAGCGACGACGGGAAGTTGGTGGCGACCGCCGGCGACACGGTGCATGTCTGGGATGTGGCCGATGGATCGCCGCGTTCGATCTTCCTGCGCTGGGACGTACGCGAGCTGACCGACGACCCGGCCAGGCGCAACACCGCCGCCGACATCGTTCTCACCGACGCCTCCGGATCAAGGGCCTACTCCCTCCGCTACGGCACCATTGCCGGCGCATGGAACGCGGCCACGGGCGCCAACATATGGCGCAACGGCACCATCGGCGAGACCGTCGAGGCAGCTGCGTTGAGCCCCGACGGCAAGTTGCCGGCGGCGATCGACGAGAAAGGCGGCGTCTGGATCGTGAACACGCGGGATGGGGGGGCTCGTGGCCCGCGCCGAGCGACCGAACTTCAATTACTACGGCGCGAAGTTCGCGATTGCATTCAGCCCCGATGCCCGCACGCTGCTCACGGCCGATAACGACGGCCTGCTCGTTCGTCGCAGCGCGCGCAGCGGCGAGATGATCGACAGCATACGGCTCGACTTCACCGACGCCGACGAGGTGGCGTTCACGCCGGACGCCTCGCGCCTGACGGCGACCTTCGGCGACGGCGCCGCGGTGTACACCATCGCCGACCGCGTGCGCATCGCCATCCCGTCCGGCGGGGACCGATACGACCGCCCGGCGTTCAACGCGACGGGAACGATGGTGGTTGCCACCACGACGTCGGCGCAGTTTTCGCACACGAATCTCGGCGCGCCGAATTCCACGCTCGTGCTCCGTCACCAATGGGGCCCGGGCGACACGATCCGCGATCGAAGCAATCACTATACGGTGCAGTCGCTTCTCTCGGCCGACGGGACGCTCGTGCTTGGGTTGTACCGGGACGCGGTGGTGGTGTGGCGGAGCGCTGACGGCGCGGTTGTGGAGCGGCAGCCCCTGGCATACACACCGGGTGGCCCGGAGCCGAGGACGATGGCGGCATCCGGCGATGCGTCGCATGTCGTCATCGGATACGGCCGGGCGAATTCGATGGCGTGGGACCGCGCCCGGCATACGCTTCGCCCGTTGCTCCCCCCCGGCGGAGATGTCGTACAGCGCCGGGGGCGACGGATCGACGCGACCGCCGTCGGGTTCCTCCCGAACTCGCATGCGCTCTTCGTGGCGGCCGCCGCGGGCGAGGAGTTCACCTACGAGGATGCGACCTGGAAGAACGGCGCGTTCACCTACGCACTGCTCGACGGCCTGACCACGAAGGACGCCGACGCCAATCGCGACGGTATCATCATGGTCTCCGAACTGCGTGCGCACGTGACGCGCGTGGTACGCGAGCTGACCGGCGGCAGGCAGACGCCGACCTCTCGACGTGAGAACCTCGCCAACGACTTCCCCGTGCTGCCGTGAGGCGTTGAGCATGAAGCATGCGACGTTGTTTTGCGTTGAACGTGGAGCACGTGCCGGGTCGCGAGTGGCCTGTGTTCTTCTCCGCGTTCCTCCGCGTCCTCTGCGGTGAGTTCTTACACGCAGGTGGGCGATAACCACGGAACGGTCGGAACAGCCGGGGGCGAGGGATGGGCAACGTGACCCTCGCGTTCAATGCACCAAGCTCCCGGCATCAAACCTTCAACGTGTGCGAGACAATGTCGCGATACCGACCGAACTTCGCGCGCCGTGCGATTGCGCTGCGCATTCGGGGCGAACTTTCTTAGGTTTGTCTTTCGATACCTCCGATCCCGGCCACGCGCCGCAGATGACGTAGTATGCCTGACCCTTCCCATCGTTTCGGTTCGATCTATTCGCACGGATTTCTCCGAGCGGCCGTCTGCGTTCCGCACGTGAAGGTGGCCGCCCCCACGTTCAACGCTGAACGCATCATCGCCCTCGCGACGCGGGCCTCGGAGATGAACGCCGCGGTGGCGCTTTTTCCGGAGCTCGGCATCAGCGCGTACAGCAACGACGATCTGTTCCAGCAGGACGCATTGCTCGACGCATCGCTCGACGCGCTGGGTGCGGTTGTGGCGGCAAGCCGCGAGCTGTGGCCGCTGCTGCTCGTGGGTGCGCCCTTGAAGCTGAACGGCAGGCTCTTCAACTGCGCGGTGGTGATCTATCGCGGCACGATTCTCGGCGTGGTCCCGAAGAGCTATCTCCCGAGCTATCGCGAGTTCTACGAGAAGCGGCAATTCGCGGCCGCCCGCGACGCGCTGCATGCCACCGCGAGCGTGCTGAGCGCCGAGGTGCCGTTCGGCAACGACCTGATCTTCGAGACGCCGACGATCCCGGGGTTCGCGCTGCATGTGGAGATCTGCGAGGACCTCTGGACTCCCCTCCCCCCCAGCACCTACGCGGCGATGGCGGGCGCAACGGTGCTCTGCAATCTCTCGGCCAGCAACATCACGATCGGCAAGGCGGACTATCGACGCGATCTATGCGCGGCCCAGTCAGGAAAGTGCGCCGCCGCCTACCTGTATTCCGCCGCCGGGCCGGGCGAGTCGACCACGGACCTGGCGTGGGACGGCCACGCCATGATCTACGAAAACAACGAGCTGCTCGCCGAGTCGGACCGCTTCGCGCGCGATGAGCAGGTGATCGTAGCGGACATCGACCTGGAGCGGCTGCTTCAGGAGCGGATGCGGCTGACGAGTTTCACCGATGCGGTGCACGATCATCGCGACGAACTGCGGCGCCTGCGGCGCGTTCCGTTCACGTTTCGGGTCCCGGATCAGGATATCCGCCTTGAACGCGCCGTGGAGCGCTTCCCGTACGTTCCCAACGACGTGCGGCTGCGCGACGAGCGTTGCTACGAGGCGTACAACATCCAGGTGCACGGCCTTGTCAAGCGCCTGGAGGCGACCGGCATCGAGCGGTTGGTGATCGGCGTCTCGGGTGGATTGGATTCGACGCAGGCGCTGATCGTCGCCGCGCGCGCGATGGACCGCCTGGGGTTGCCGCGCACCAACATTCTTGCGTGCACGATGCCCGGCTTCGCCACCAGCGACCGCACGTATCGAAACGCCTGGGGGCTGATGCGGGCGCTCGGCACCACCGCCTCGGAGATCGACATTCGGC
>CAZJYH010000599.1:0-3531 GCA_964549365.1 uncultured Alphaproteobacteria bacterium | reverse complement strand
CCCCCTCTTTGCCAAAGAGGGGGCCGGGGGGAGTTCACCGGGTGGCCACAACGGTAACGTGCCCCACGTACGAAAGCCTTCTGCCCTCCCCTTCCCACTCTCCATTGCGAGGGGAGGAACGCACAGCGGGGAAGTCCTGAAGCAACGACATTGTCGGCCGATGCCACCTTATCGCCTACATGCTGCATGGACGTCGCTTGGCCCCTTCACGTAAATGGTTGCGGTGAAGGTTTGGGGTTCGGATCCCTACGGGTATCGTTGATTCGACGATGAGCCGCGAAACCGCAAGGGTTTCGCGGCTCTTGCGTTGTGGCTCGGTACATCAACATGTACTCCTTCGCCGCCCCCCTTCGCCATAGTTTCATCCGGCACAACCATCCCCTCGATCCCCCATCTTCACAACAAGCTCGGGAATACGATCATGAATCGAATAGGAATTCGGTTGGCGGGTCGCCTCGTTGCGATCCTGATCCTCTGCATCGCCGGATCCTCCGGCAGCGTGCGGGCACAGACATGGCAGTCGTTGTTCGGGAGCGCGGCCGGCACGGAGACCGGACGCGGCGGTGTGAAGCCGCTGCTCGGCGGCGGCGGCTACATCAGCGTGGGGAGCACGAACGGTGTCGCCGGGAACAGCGATGTCTATGTTGTCCAAACGGATCTCAACGGCGGGGTCATCTGGGCGTTCGCTTACGACATCCCCGGCCAAGCGGACATCGGCAACGACATTCAGGAATGCGCCGGCGGCGGGTTTATCATCACGGGAAGATCCCAGGTAGCCGGCAACAGCGACCTCCTGCTGCTCAGGATCAACGCCGCGGGTGGGATCGTCTGGTGCAAGACATTCGGCGGAGCGAACTTCGAGGTCGGGCTGGACGTCATCGAAGCGGCCAACGGCGATTTCGTCGTCGCCGGCACCGCGAATCCGGCGACGCAGGACGGGTTGATCGTACGGACGACCGCGGTGGGCGTTCCGGTGTTCGTCAACACGTACGCCTCGGGGGGCGGGGGGATGAACGACGAGCTTCATGGGGTATGGGAGGCGGCAAACGGCACTCTGATCGTCTGCGGCACCACCAACGGCTTCGGCATGGGAAACCAGGGATGGCTGATGCGGACGACCGGCCTCACCGGCGTCGTGCTGTGGGCGAAGCACGTCGGCGGCGGCGGCGGCGAGGAGTTCAACTCGGTGATCGAGCTCACCGAGGGCGCGCAGGCCGGTGACATTGTGGCCGTGGGCTCCACCACGATGCCGGCGCCGTTGGATATCTACATGGCCAGGTTCAACCCCGTCGGCGCGTTGATCGCCCCGGACATCACGTTCGGCACGGCGGCCGGTGTGGAGGAGGCCCAGTCGGTGCGCGAATCGCACACGGTGGCCAATGCGGGATCGATGTTGTTGACCGGGCGTATCAACCCCGGCCCAATGGGCATGGACGACGGCTACGCCATCTATGCGATGCCGATCTGGGCCTGTCCGGGTCCGTCCACCAGAATCTGGAGCATGGCGTACGGCGGCGCCGGCGTCGATCAGCTTTTCTCCGGGGAGGAGGCTCCTTTCAACTGCTTCGAGGGGTTCGTGCTCTGCGGGCACACCGCAAGCCCAGGCCTGCTCCCGGCCGGCGACCCGCAGCAGATGTACGTGATACGGACGGACATCTTCGGCGTCGCCGGTTGCAACTCCGATCACGTGTGCGATCGATGCACGCTCCCGGGCTATGCCGCGGCGAATGCCGCCATTGTGTCCACCGCGCAGGTATGGGGCGTGATGCAGATGCCGGTGCTGGCCAATCTGACCACGACGCAGAATCTCTGCATTCGCATCTGCCCGCCCGTGCCGGGGCCTCGTGCCGAGAAGCGCGACCGCGACGCCGTCGATGAAGCGAAGGATGTGGCGCCGGTGATTTCGGTGCCGTGGATCAGGGTCGATGCCGCGCCGCGCGGCGCGAACGGCAATGCCGGCAACGGAGTCGCGGGCGTGCCCGATGCTTCGACTGCCGACGGCTCGCCGGCCAGCCCGAACCCGGTTACGCCCGGAGGCACGTTCCGCATCGGTTACGCGGTTGCAACGAGCACCCATGTTTCCGTGACCGTCAGCGATATCCGTGGGCGTATCGTGTATGAAGGAACGGCCGAGGTCGGGAGCGGCAGCGGCGCACTCGAGATCACTACGGCCGGTTGGCCGCGCGGCAGTTATCTGGTGCGCACCAACATCGGGGGGAACGTGCAGACGCAGCGGGTGGTGGTGACGGCGGAGTAAGATGGAGATCATGCGGTAGCCACGCGGGCCGTGCCACGATTGCGACGCGGCCCGCGTTCGCATCCACGCCGCGAGCATCATGGGCATCACGCGGCGCCTCACCGCTCTGCGCGTCGAAACCTCGGCGGCCGGGAATGTTTCCCCGTTCCACGGAATTACACCGTAGTTCGATCCTCGTCGCGATATTTGCGCACACGAATTCAAGAGGCAGGAATCCCCGATGACCAACGACCACGGAACGTATCTCGAGACCGCGCACGACATCTACCGCGAAGCGGCGCTCACCCCGCAGCAGGGCCTTTGCTGCACCACCACGCCGGTGTGGCAGCTTCCGGGGCTGGAAGTACCGCGGCGCATGCTGGAGATGAACTACGGCTGCGGCAGCACGGTGCACCCGCGCGATCTCGGCAACGCTCCGACGGTGCTCTACGTGGGCGTCGGCGGCGGCATGGAGCTGCTGCAGTTCGCGTACTTCTGCCGGCGCCCCGGCGCGGTGGTGGGTGTGGACGTGGTGGATGAGATGATCGCGGCATGTGCCGAGAACCTGCGCGAGGCCGAGCTTGCCAACGACTGGTTTTCGGCGGACATGGTGGATCTTCGGCGCGGCGACGCGCTGCGTCTCCCGGCCGAGGATGACTCGATCGACGTGGCGGCGCAAAACTGCCTGTTCAACATCTTCCACGATGCGGACCTCACGCGGGCGCTCGAGGAGATGTACCGCGTGCTGAAGCCGCACGGACGCCTCGTGCTCTCCGACCCGATCTGCAACGCGCCGATGCCGGATGCGCTCCGCATGGACGAACGGCTTCGCGCGCTCTGCCTGAGCGGCGCTCTGCCGATGTCCGACTACATCCAGCGCCTCGTGTCGGTCGGCTTCGGCACCATCGAGGTGCGCGCGAAGCGGCCGTACCGCGTGCTCGATCCGGCGCACTACGCAACCGATGAGATGCTGCTCATCGAGAGCGTGGAGATCTGCGCCATCAAGGATCCGATGCCCGCCGACGGAGCCTGCGTCTTCACCGGACGCACCGCGATCTACTACGGCGAGTCCGAGAGTTTCAACGACGGCAAGGGGCACATCCTTCTGCAGAACATGCCGCTTGCCGTCTGCGACAAGACCGCCGGCGCGCTCGCGGCGCTCGGCCGAACGGATATCCTCATCACCGGCTCCACGTACTTCTACGACGGCGGCGGCTGCTGCTGACGCGCCCTCAGGCCGGGGGAGGAACGCGCACACGATTTTCCTCTCCCCTTCTTTTCCAAAGCATGGCCTG
>CAZJYH010000598.1:0-3535 GCA_964549365.1 uncultured Alphaproteobacteria bacterium | reverse complement strand
TTCGAGGTGACAGAAATGTCTGTCCAATTCCGACCGCACAGATCCTCTATCCTTCGCAACACCCCTTTCCTCAACTCTTCAGTGTCACGCAATTCATTTTCAGCAAAGGAGCAGACACCATGATCCATCGTATCCGTGTTCCTCAGTGCATCGCCGGGCTCATCCTGGGGGTCGCGACGATTCTGGCCGCGCAGCAGTCGTTCGCGCAGCCCGTCTTCACCAACCCGCGATGCGCCAACGTCAACGTGACCAACGCAAGCGGGTGCACGCCGATCGTTCAGTTCGTAACCAACCCGGCCGGAGCCTGGCCTGCGTTCAGCATTGCACCGGGCGGGGTTCAACTGTTACCGGTGCCGCTGGGCGGTTCGGTGACGGTGTTGGGCGTGGTTGACGTAACCGGTGCCACCGTCGGGTTCAATCCTCCGCCGGCGCCGTTCGCGGTCTGTGCAAACGGCTGGTGGCAAACTGGAATAGCGCTCCAGGATGCGAGCGGTCTGTTCGTCTGCTCGGTGAACATGTGCCTCGACCCGGCAACATGCTCGATCACGATCTGGTAGTCCGACCCGTACCGGCGCAGGATATGTTCCCCGCGTGCACGTCCCGCGATGTCGCAACGGCATCGGGACGTGCGTGTGGCAACAACGGACGCCGGGTCCCATCAGCTGCGGGGTCCGCTTGTAGACACGCCCATAGTCGCGCCGCCCTGCTTCATCCAACTCAACGTTAACAAGGAACACACAACATGAACTTCGGAACTCGAATGCCACATGCGGTCGTCGCGCTCATCGTGGCGGTGGCGGCCATCCTGGCCACGCGGACATCGTTCGCGCAACCGGTCTTCACCAATCCTCCCTGCGCCGGCGTCGCGGTGGTGAATAATCATCCGACGTGCACCGCCAGCCTCAACTTCGTCACGATTCCGGCCGGATTCTGGCCGCCGTTCACGCTCGCTGCCGGCCTTGGGCACTTCCTCCCCGTTCCGGCCGGCGGCATCACGGTGCGCGGACTCATCCTCCCGGGAGGGGGCGCGGTCGCACTAAACCCACCGCCCGCACCCGCTCCGTGCAACCCGGCCGACTGGTGGGCAACCAATGTGCCGCTGGGCCCGTTGCCCACGTGCCTGTTCACGGTCTGCGTGGACCCGACCAACTGCTCCATCACGTTGTGGTGACGGCACCCGCGCGATCCGAACGCATGGCGCAACGCACATCCCCTCGGCGTCATCGGTGGCGCCGGGGGCGTGGCATATATGTGAACTCGGGATGTCCAATCGCCAAGACGCACCTCCTCTTTCGTACGCCCCCTCTCCATCCCCCGTACAACTCACGTTCATATCGGAAGGAGCACAGCTCATGATCTCCAGAATCCGCATCCCGCATCTGGTCGCCGCCGTCATCATGGCGGTTGCGGCGATGGTCGCCGCGCAGGCATCATTCGCTCAGCCCGTCTTCACAAATCCGCCGTGCCCCGGTGTGAAGGTGGTGAACAACAATCCATGCGCCGCGCAATTGCGACTGGTAACGACCCCGCCCGGCGTGTGGCCGGCGTTGATCAATCTCCCATCGGGCGTCGGCCTGGTGTTGCCGGTTCCGGCAACCGGGGTCACGGTCAACGGCGTCACGGACGTCCTCGGCGTTTTCCACCCGTTCAACCCGCCCCCCTCGCCGGTTGCCGTATGCGGACCGAACGCGTGGTGGATCACGAACATCTTCCTTGCGCCGGCAGCGGCCTGCCGCTTCACGGTCTGCGCCGACCCGACCACATGCTCGATCACGTTATGGTGATCCCCATGCGTCGCCGGAGTTGACAGCCCATACCGCGTCGGCGCCCCCGGCATGCCCGTGCACGCCGGGGGCGCCGCGTTGATCATGATCGCCCTGTTCAATCCCGGCGTATCGGCCATCCGCCGCGGACGGACCGTCGACTCACGACAGCGCCACATCGCGGATGTCGATGATGACGGTCGCGTACAAGGCGGCATCGGCTGCTCCGGCGTCCGAACCGAGCGTGCACGAAATGTCCAATCCCGACCCCGCCGCTCCTCTTGCTCGTCGGTACCGGGAATGTTCGTCCAACGTCGGCGCAGCGCCGTGTCCGCGTGCTCGATCACGTTGTACCAACGTCACGGAACCACGGTCCAGGTACGCCGCCGTCCGGCACGCAAGTCAAACCTGTGCGCCGACACAGTGAGGCACGGACGCATGACGGCTCGAGTCCGCGCCGGAACCGATTCCCCCAGCCCGTCGGCGCCGATGCGGCACTTCGTACCACATTCATCAACCCGCTTCGAGGAAACACACATGAACCATCGAACTGGACTTATTCCGGCAATGATCTGTGCGGCGCTGCTCATCGCGGCCGCCGCCACGACGGCCACGGCTCAAGTAGTATTCACCAGCACGCGATGCCCGACGGTGACAATCACCAACAACCACGCAGCATGCCCGGCCACCGTCAGCTTCAACACGATACCGATCGGCGCATGGCCCGTTGTCACGGTCCCGCCCGGCGCCTCGATCATTCTTCCCGTACCCGCCACCGGTGTGGTCGTCAACAGCATCAATACACTTGGTGGAAATGTGATAGCGTTCAACCCGCCGGTACGCCCGGCCTCGGTGGCCTGCGGCCCTGATGACTGGTGGATCGCCAACGTGACGCTGACCCCGGCGGCGGTACCGCCGGCGCCGTTCTGCTGTTTCGACGTCTGCGCCGATCCATGCCTCTGCACGATCACGCTGTGGCCCACCACCGCGATTCAGTGCATCCCGTAACGCACAAACGCCCTCGACTGCCAATGCAGTCGGGGGCGTTCCTTTTCCAGAACGACTCTCCTCCCTCAACATCATTCATTTCTCCAACGCAAGGAGCAGAAGTCATGACCCGCATCCGGTACACACACTTGTTCGCGGCGGCCGTTGCCGTGATAACGATCTTCACCGCCGCGCGCCCATCGTTCGCGCAGCTCACGTTCACCGACCCGCCGTGCCCGACCGTTACGGTGATCAACAACTCGGCCGTGTGCAACGCGCTGGTCGATCTCGTCACCAAACCGGCCGGCGTATGGCCGGCATTCACCCTGGCCCCCGGCACATCGGCCGTGTTGACGGTTCCGGCCGGAGGCGTGGGGGTGAAGGGTCTGAATGACGTCAGCGGCAACCTTCTGCCGTTCCTCCCGCCGGATCAGGCAACGTTCGACTGCGGCGGGCCGAACTCCTGGTGGATCTCCGGCGCGTTGCTCGCCCCGGTGAAGCCGTGCCGGTTCTACGTCTGCGCCGACCCGGATGCCTGCACCATCACGCTGAACTGAGCGGCGCGACAACGAGCCCATATGAAAAACGCCCCCGGCGGTACGATTCCACCGGGGGCGTTTCGATTGTCGTCGCGTTCCGAACCGACTGCCGATCAGCCGATCAGCATCTTGTGGGCCTTCGAAGGCGTGACTTCCTTCGAGCCTTCCTTCTTGTCGAAGGCGTCGATGATGCTGTCGTTCTTGCTGTGCACCAGCAGATCGCGATAGCCCTTCAGGCCCGTGCCG
>CAZJYH010000597.1:0-3540 GCA_964549365.1 uncultured Alphaproteobacteria bacterium | reverse complement strand
CTTCTTCGGCTCGGGCAAGTCGCACTTCCTGAAGGTGCTCTCCTACCTGCTCGCCAACAAGGAGCACACGCACAACGGTGTGACGCGTCGTGCCGTGGACTTCTTCGAGACGAAGATCGCGGACCCGATGCTGCTCGCCGATCTGAAGCGCGCGGTTGCCTCCGGCGCCGCGGTGGTGCTCTTCAACATCGACAGCAAGGCCGATCAGAACCGCGAGCGCGACCGGATACTCCGCGTCTTCCTGAGCGTGCTGAACGAGATGCAGGGGTACAGCCCGGACTACCCGCACATCGCCCACATGGAGCGGTATCTCGACGCGAAGGGCCTGCTCGGCCGATTCCACGATGCCTACCGCGCCGCCACCGGCACCGAATGGACCGCCGAGCGCGACGCCTACGAGTTCAACCGCGATCAAGTGGTGGAGGCGCTGATTGAAACGCTGGGGCAAAGCCGCGAGTCCGCCGAGAAGCTGATCGACGGCGCCGAGGGGAACTTCGCGCTCAGCATCGAGAACTTCGCGCGCTGGGTACGCGACTACCTCGACGCCCGCGGGCCCGGCCGGCGCCTGCTGTTCCTGGTGGACGAGGTGGGGCAGTTCGTCGGGAACGACGGGCACCTGATGCTCAACCTGCAGACCATCACCGAGGAGCTCGGCACCGTCTGCAACGGCAGGGCGTGGGTGGTGGTGACGTCGCAGGAGGAGATCGACTCCGTGCTCGGCGAGCTGCGCGGCGCGAAGGCCAACGACTTCTCCAAGATCCAGGGCCGATTCCGAACGCGGCTCTCGCTCTCGAGTTCCAACGTGGACGAGGTGATCCAGAAGCGCCTGCTGGCGAAGCGGCCGGAGGCCGTCGGCGCGCTCGAGGCGATCCATCGCGATCGCGGCGACGTGCTGAAGAACCACCTGACGTTCCGCGACGTCGGCATGACGCTGAAGCCCTTCAAGGACGCGGACGATTTCGTCAGGAACTACCCGTTCATTCCCTACCAGTTCCAACTGCTGCAGAAGGTGTTCGAGGCGATTCGCCGCGTGGGGGCCACCGGGCTGCACCTGGCCCGCGGAGAGCGCTCGATGCTCGATGCCTTCCAATCCGCCGCGGTCGGCATGAAGGACGGCGAGGCCGGCCTGCTGGTGCCGCTGCACCGCTTCTATCCCTCCATCGAGAGCTTCCTGGACACGACCGTCAAGATGACGATCGACAAGGCCGCCGACAACGCCTCGCTGGAACCGTTCGATCAGCTCATGCTGCAGACGCTCTTCCTGATTCGGTATGTGGAGGAGGTGAAGGGGAACGTGGACAACCTGGTGACGCTGTTCCTCGAGGAGATCGACGCGGACCGCCTGGCGCTGCGCCGCGGGATCGAGGAGAGCCTGCTCCGGCTGGAGCGGGAGACGCTGGTGTCGCGGAGCGGCGACACGTACGTGTTCCTGACGAACGAGGAGCGCGACATCAATCGTGAGATCAAGAAGGTGGAGTTGGCCGGCAGCGACGACGCCCGGCTGCTCGGCGAGCTGATCTTCGACGATGTGCTGAAGGGGACGCGCAAACATCGCTACTCCGCCAACCGGATGGACTTCCCCATCACGCGCGTCTGCGACGGGCTCCCGGTTGGGCCGCGCGGGGAGCGCGACATGGTGGTGACCGTCGTCACGCCGCTGTACGACGAGTACGAGCCGAACGAACGCGGGCGATGGACGCTGCAGAGCGCAGGCGAGGGAGGGCAGCTGGTGATCGTGCTGCGCCAGGACGCCGCGCTCGAACGCGAGGCCTACACCTGGCTCCGTACCGACAAGTATCTGCGCACCCGCGACGACGGCACGCTGCCGGACTCCGCGCGCCGCATCCACCGCGACCTGATCGACGAAAACCGTGCCCGCCGCGAACGCATCGTGGGGATGCTGGGGGGAATGCTGGCCGAGGCCGAGTACTTCGCCGCCGGCCAGGCGCTGCCGCGCAAGGCCTCCGCGCCGCTCGCCGCGCTGGCCGAGGCGCTCGACTACCTCGTGGAGAACACCTTCACGAAGATGGGATATCTCCAGCATCCGGCGGCCGAGCCGGAGCGGGAGATCCAGCACGTGCTCCGCGCGAACGACATCGAGCAGCAGACGCTCGCGATCAAGGCCGACGAAGGAAACGGCGCCGCCTTGGACGATATGCGGGCGTATATCGACCTCTGCGGCCGCACCAGCCGGCCGGTGGTGCTGCACGAGCTGATCAACGAGCGCTATGCCGTTCGCCCCTACGGCTGGCCGCCGCTTCAGACCGCGCTGCTCGTGGCGCGGCTGCTGGTGGTGGGCGACCTGACGCTGGTGATGGACGGCGCCGCTCTGAAGGCGGCGAAGGCGTACGAGCCGCTCACCACGCCGGCCCGATGGCGGAAGATCGCCGTGGTGGCGCGCCCCCGGGCCAACCCGCGCGCCCTGCAGGACGCCCGCACGCTCGGCCGCGAGCTGTTCCACGAGATGGGCCCGGACGGTGAGGAACCGCTGGCCGCGTTCCTGCGCCTGCGGTTGAAGGACTGGCTGGACCGCCTGGCGGGGTTCAAGGCCTTCGCCGACACGGGGAGCTATCCCGGCGGCACGGATATCGAGGGGGGGATCGCGCTGCTGCGGCCGATCCAGGCGCTCGGTGATGACTACCGTCTGATCGAGCGCTTCAACGAGGCCCGCGGCGAGCTGACCGCCTTCGGTGAGGCATACCACGATCTCATCAACTTCTACGAGCGCCAGCGCGCGCTGTGGGACCGGCTTCGCGGTGAGCACGGCCGGTTCCGCGCCAACGCTATGGAGCTGGAGCGCGACCCGGATGCGCGCGACGCCATGCGCCGCATGGCGGAGATCCTTGCCGCCCCCGCGCCGTACGGGCTGCTGAAGGAGACCGACGGCCTGATCGCCCGCGTGGAGGCCGTGAACGCGCGCCTGCTCGGTGAGCGCCGCGCCGGCGCCGTTGCCGCCATCGACGGCTACCGGAGCCGCCTCGCGGAGGATCTCGACGGCGCCGCGGTGCCGGAGGCAGGGCGCGTTCGGTATCTGCACCCGCTCGAGACGCTGCGCGGACAGGTGGAGGGGGAGGGGAGCATCGCCCACATCGCCTACGCCGTGCGCGAGGCGGAACACGTCTACGATGCCGCCCAGAAGAGCCTGCACGAGGAGAGCGCCGCCCCCGCACCGGACGCCGACGGGGAGGGGCCTGCCGCCCCGGCCATGCGGCGCCGCGTGGTGATCCGCGCCGCCGACATTCCCGGCGGCGGGACCGTGGAGACGCTGGAACAGGTCGAGAGCTTCCTCGCCGCGCTGCGCGCCGCCCTCGTCGCCGCCGTCGAGCGCGGGGAGCGGGTGGAGATACGATAGGAATTGAGAATGATGAGTAGGTGCTCCGTATTCGCCCGGAGTCGCGCTGTTCGCCTGGAGCCCTGTCGTTCGCCCGGCGTTGTACTCCGGGGGCTGTGCCGGGCGGGGCTCCGGGGGGCGCGGTGCGGGTGTCGGGGGGGAGACGCCCCCCGAACAAGACGGCGGCACCCGCGAATAGGCAAGCCGCC
>CAZJYH010000596.1:252-3553 GCA_964549365.1 uncultured Alphaproteobacteria bacterium | reverse complement strand
TCGACGTCCATGCCGTAGCCTCGCGTCAGGAACTCGAACGCGCGGGCCACCCGCCGAGGCGTGCGCAGCAGCCCCTCACGCTCCGGATTTTCGCCGAGCAGCGTGAGCATCTCGTGCACGATCTTCTCCATCCGATCGGCGTCGTAGCCGCGCTCGCCGGAGAATTCGTCGCTCGTTGGGCCGAGCTCGTCGTGATCATGCGAATGGCCGTTCAGCATCGTTGCGTTCTCGATGATCCTGTTCATTGATGAGCCTCCGCGGGAGCGGTCCGGTACCGGGGGATATCCACCGGCTCGCCGAAATACTCCACGAAATTGTTGTCCGACTCGAACACCTTCAACGAATGAAGCGTTCCCGACGGTATGCGCGGCGCAAGGATCTGCCAGAAGCAGACGGCGATATTCTCGGCCGTCGGTATCACACCGTCGAGAAAGTCCACGTCGTGGTTGAGATGCCGATGGTCCACGCGATCGACGATCAGCTCGTCCATCAACCGGCCGAGCAGCTTCAGGTCGATCACATAGCCGGTCGCCGGATCGGGCATTCCCTTCACCGTCACCTCGAGCCGGTAGTTGTGGCCGTGCCCATTGGGGTTGTTGCACTTGTCGAAGACCGCCTCGTTCCGCTCGTCGCTGAAGGTCGGGTTGAACAACCGATGCGAGGCCGAGAACGTGGCGCGGCGCGTTACGTAGATCATGACGGATTCCTTTCGAGAGTCATCGGAGCGTGCGGCCCGAAGCGCTCATCCCGTCGGCGGACCGGCGGCGAGCAATTTGAGGATCGAGAGGGCGGCCATCGCGGCGCCGAACCCGTTGTCGACGTTCACCACCATGATGCCGCTGGCGCAGCTTGTGAGCATGCCGAACAGCGCCGTGAAGCCGCCGAGCGCCGTGCCGTACCCCACGCTGGTGGGAACGGCGATCAGCGGCTGCGCGTACAGGCCGCCGACGACGCTGGGGAGCGCCCCTTCCATCCCCGCGGCGACGATCAGGATGCCCGCACCGGAGAGCACCGTGTGCTGC
Organism: uncultured Alphaproteobacteria bacterium; assembly: GCA_964549365.1. Taxonomy (GTDB): domain Bacteria; phylum Bacteroidota; class Ignavibacteria; order OLB7; family OLB7; genus JAFDZV01. The sequence goes on along the minus strand of CAZJYH010000596.1, from coordinate 2,531 downwards.
GCGAGCAGACGGTGCAGGCCCGCCACGCCGACGTCGTAGACACGATCGGTCGGGGCGCCGAAGGCTTCGAGCGTGAGCGCCGCCTCCTCCGCCACCGGGATATCGCTGGTGCCGGCGGCCACCACCGCGGTCCGCACGTCGGTGAACAGCGGGTGCGGGCCGCCGTACCGCAGAATGCGCGCAACCGCATCGTACGTTCCGCCGGGGAGCTCTTCGAGCACGGCACCGGCAACGGCCGGATCACAACGCGTGCCGAACGCCCGCCCCTCCCGTTCGAGCAGCGCACGCGCGATCATGGCCACCTGCGGCGCGGTCTTCGACGCGCAGTAGATCACCTCCGAGAAGCCGCGCCGACGGCGGCGATCGGTATCCAACTTCGCATCGCCGAGATCGAGAAATCCCCGATCGTCGCCGATGCGCTCGGATGCCTCGGCCACGGTCACCGAACCGGCTCGCACGGCTTCCAACAGAGCGCGCAGTTCATCGGGCATCATGACGCCGGAAGTTGGATTTGCGTGAGCACCTCGTTCAGGGCTCCGGAGCGGAAGCCCCGCAGGTCGAGCGTAACGTATCGATAGCCGGCGGCGGCGAGGGCCTCGTCGATGGCGCCGGCAAGCGAAGCAGCACGCGGCAGTTCATGCTTCGGCAGCTCCACCCTCGCAAGATCGCCGTGATGCCGTACGCGCAGCTCTCCGAACCCCAGCTCGCGCAACGAACGCTCGGCCCGCGCGATCCGCTCCAGGATCTCACGCGTGATCGGCGTGCCGTATGGGACGCGCGACGAAAGACAGGGCGCCGATGGTTTGTCGTGGTTCGGCAGTCCGTACAGCTCGGCCAGCGCACGCACCCCCTCCTTTGTGATGCCGCACTCCACGAGCGGCGACCGAACGCCCTGCTCGGCGGCGGCACGACGGCCGGGGCGGTAATCGCTCAGATCGTCGGCATTGGCGCCGTCGAGCACGGCGGCAAATCCCTCGGCTCGCGCCAACTCCGCCAGGCGCACATAGAGCGCGTCCTTGCAGTAGTAGCATCGGTTCGACGGGTTGTCCGCGTAGTTCGGGATGTCGAGCTCGTTGTATTCGATGCACCGGTGCGCCATCCCGCGCCCGGCGGCGATGGCCGAGGCCAGGGCGATATCCTCCGGCGTGATGGTTTCTGTGATGGCGGTCACGGCAAGCGCACGATCGCCGAGCGCGGCATGCGCGGCGGCGGCCACCACCGACGAGTCGACACCGGCGGAGAAGCCGACCACGACCGAACCGCAGGCGGCGATCGCCGACTCAAGCTCGCGGCGCAATTGTTGAAGTGCGATATCTGCCATGACAGCGGGGACCGTTGCCGACAACTCGGCTTCGGCCCGGGAGAAGTTTGGATGTGCGATCGTACGACGATCGAGCGGCCCTGCGATTTCCTTCGTGCCGCACGGCCGGTGGGATATGGAGGCCGCGCGCGGACGCCGACTCGGAAATTAGGTCTTTTTCATCAGCCGCGCCCCCCGGGCCGACCGCTGACGATTGAAACCCGCTGCGTATGTTTGGCCGTTGAGCCCGCACGTAAGCCGCGTTGCGGAACATTCATCCGATATCCTCACGCCAGTATGATCCCAGTCCTGTTCAAAATCGGCGGCGTCTCCGTGTACAGCTTCGGCCTGATGATGGGCATCGCCTTCATCATGGCCAACTATTTCTTTGCGAAGGAGATGCGGCGGCGCGGGATGCCGGAACAGGCGGCCGGAACGATCACGCTGATCGCGCTGGTAGGGGGCGTGGCGGGCTCGAAGTTGTTCAGCCTGTTGGAGAACTGGAAGGAGTTCATCGCCGACCCGGCCGGCCAGATCTTTTCGGCGGCCGGACTGACCTTCTACGGCGGGCTGATCGTGGCGACGTTCAGCATCATGATCTACGTCAGGAGAAAGAAGCTCCGTTTCCTGAGCGTTGCCGACGCCTCGGCCCCTTCGCTGATCCTCGCCTACGGCATCGGCCGCATCGGCTGCCAGCTTGCCGGCGACGGCGACTACGGCATCCCGAGCACGCTCCCGTGGGCGATGGGCTACCCGAACGGCACCGTCTCCACGTTGAGCGCACGAAACCCGGAGCTGCGGGCGAAGTTCGTCGAGATGTTCCCGGGGCGCGACGTCCCCACCGATATCGCCGTGCACCCCGCGCCGATGTACGAAACGCTGGCCGCGGTGCTGATCTTCCTGATGCTCTGGCGCATTCGCACGCGGCCGATGGCTGCCGGGAAGCTCTTCGGAATCTACCTCATCTGCGCGGGGCTGG
>CAZJYH010000596.1:0-242 GCA_964549365.1 uncultured Alphaproteobacteria bacterium | reverse complement strand
ATTCGCCTGAACCCGTTGTATCTGGGGCTGTCGCAGGCGCAATGGATCTCGATCGGAATGGTCACGATCGGTTCGATGATGGTCTATCGTCTGCGTGGAACGGCCGAAGCCCTGCCGACCGACGGCGGGCGACAGAGCAAGGTCGGCACAGGTACGAATGCGCGCGCCCGAGGGTGAGGTCGGGGCACCGGGTGCAATTCGTGTGGAGACGCCGTTGCACGGCTCAACAGCCGCTCAATTGG
>CAZJYH010000595.1:0-3558 GCA_964549365.1 uncultured Alphaproteobacteria bacterium | reverse complement strand
GATGCGGTCGTCGTTTCGAGGAGCGGAGCGGTCCATAGCTTGCGAAGGAGGCAATCGCACGAATGTGGCTTCGGTGTCGGCATCTGTGAGCGCTTCGGAGCACTCGCAATGACATCCGGAGTGTCTGATTGTTGATTCCGGGACGACACACCCATCACTCATAACCCATCACCCATCCCGGCCTCACAACCCGCAACCAACTTGTGGGCCGCCGGTTCGTACATTTGGCCTCGTTCAACAGAATGCTCTCACAGCAGGGAAGACGCCGCATGGCAACCAGCACGCTCTCCGACAGCTCCGTACTCCGTCTCGTACAGATCGCGTTGGCCGAGGATATCGGCACCGGTGATGTATCGGCCGAATCGCTGATCGATGCCGACGCGATGGCCACCGCTCATTTCCTGGTCAAGGGGGACGGGGTGCTCGCCGGGCTTCAGATCGCCGACCTGGTGTTCGCTCAGGTGGATCGGAGCATCACCTGTACGTGGGATGCTGCCGACGGCGAGAGGCTTCAGCGCGGGGCCGTCATCGCGCGGATGCACGGCACCGCGCGCGGGCTGCTCAGCGCCGAGCGCACGGCTCTCAACTTTCTGCAGCGGATGTCGGGCGTGGCGACTCTCACGCGGACGTTCGTGGACGCGATCGCGGGGACCGGTGCCACGATCCTCGACACGCGCAAGACGATACCCGGCTGGCGCATGCTCGACAAGTACGCGGTGCGCGCGGGCGGGGGGATGAATCACCGGATGGGGCTGTACGACATGGTGATGATCAAGGACAATCACATCGCGGCGCATGGTTCGATCACCGGTGCCGTGGCCGAGGCGCGGCGGCATCTTGCGGAGTGGGGACGGACGGATCTGGCGATCGAGGTGGAGACGAAGGATCTCGCCGAGGTGCGCGAGGCCCTGGCCTGCGAGGGGGTCACGCGCATCATGTTCGACAACTTCGACATCGCGGCGATGCGCACGGCGGCGGAACTGGTGAACGGTGCCGTCGAAACCGAGGCGTCGGGCGGCGTGTCGCTGGCCACGGTGCGCGCCATCGCGGAGACCGGCGTTCAGTTCATCAGCGTCGGCGCGCTCACGCACTCCGCTCCCGCACTCGACATCTCGATGGATTTCGAGGGGTAGTATACCGTCACGCGAACCAATCACCGAGTGTTGTCGCGGAGTTGTCTCCGCGACCGTGGCCGCTGCACCGAGGGCGCGCGAGGCCAACCCCTGGCGAACGCATTACAGAGGCGGTGTGGAGGGTATCCGCGCCCACCGTGCGTCCGCTATCCGAACGCGTTCGGCCAGTCGGTGCTGACGACCACGTTGAAGAGCAGGATCGCGGCGAACACCACGAACGACCATCCGGCGAACTGATACATCCGTCGAACGAACGAAACCGACAAGCGTGATCGATAGGAATAGACGGCCCGCAGGATCACCTGGAACCACAACGCGGCCCCGCTTCCGAAGCCCAGCGCATAGAGAATTGCCTGCGGAACGCTGCTGTCGACAAGGTCGCGGCTGTGCATGAACGTTGCCACGGCGATCAGCGACGGGATGAAGGTGGGGCTGGCGAGATTGGTGACGGACATGAAGATGCCCATCAGGTAATCGGACTTGTAGCCCTTGTTGTGGACGCGTTCCTCCTGGGCAAGCTCCTTCTGCTCGTGTGCCGCATGCTGTACGATGGTGGCCTTGAAGTACTTCACGCCCATCACCACCAGCGTGGTGATGCACGCCGCCTGGAAGACGAGCATCAGCCAGGTGTTCGAGGCGAGCGCATCCTTGACCACCACCACGACCGCCGACGACGCGAACACGGCCACCAGCGAGTAGAGTGTGTCCATGGTCGAGGCGCCGAGGCCGATCTTCAACCCCGATTTGAACTTCCCCTCGAGTGCCTGCCGCATGACGGCGATGGCAATCGGTCCTGGGGGAATCGAGAGCACGAATCCCACCACCAGTCCGGACAACAGTGCTGCAACCATGCGTTACCCCATCTCCTCCAATGCCAGCTTGTTGGCCTCGGTGTCGATGGGAACCGGGTAATTACCGGTGAAGCAGGCGGTGCAATAGCCTTCGCCGTCCTCGTGCGGTACCGCGTCGAGCAGCCCCTCGACCGACAGATAGCTCAGCGAATCGACGCCGAGCGCCTCACGAATCGATTCGATGTTCAGATCGTGCTGATTGGCGATCAGCTCCTCCTTCGACGGGAAATCCATGCCGTAGCGGCACGGGTGCGTGATCGGCGGGGAGGTGACGCGCATGTGCACTTCGCGCGGCCGCGCCTCGCGGATGAGATTCACCAGCGCCTTCGACGTGGTGCCGCGCACGATCGAGTCGTCCACCACAACCACCTGCTGCCCTTCAAGCACTCCGCGAACGACATTGAATTTCGTCTTCACCTTGAACTCGCGGTTCGCCTGGCCGGGGGAGATGAACGTACGTCCTACATAGTGGCTGCGGATCAAACCGATCTCGTAGCGCGTCTCAACCGCGTGATGGGTCTGATTGACGCGCGCGTAACCCAGCGTGGCCGTGTTGGAGGAGTCCGGCACGTTGATCACCACCACCTTGCCGTCCGGCTCGCTCGGCTTCACGCCGGCCTCCTCGGCGAGGCGCTTCCCGAGGCGTCGGCGCACCTTGTCGACCGCGTGGCCGAAGATCATGCTGTCCGGGCGGGCGAAATAGACATACTCGAAGATGCAGTGCGCCGGGCGCGGCGTCACGTCGTCGATCTGCATCGACGTGATCTCCCCGGTGCGGAGCGTTTCCTCGTTGATGATGATGATCTCGTTCGGCCTGACGTCGCGTATATACTCTGCCGATATGATGTCCAGCGCGCAGGTCTCCGAGGCAACCACGTAGCCGTCGCCGAGCTTGCCGATGCAGAGCGGCCGGAAGCCGTGCGGGTCGCGCGCGGCCACGAGCCCCTCGTCGGTGAGGATCGTCAGCGAATAGGCGCCGCGAACCTGGCGGAGTGCGTCCTGGATGCGGGCCATGGTGCTATCTTCGCGGCTTCGCGCGATCAGATGCAGGATGATCTCCGAGTCGGTGCTCGTCTGGAACAGCACCCCCTCGTTGCTCAGGGTACGGCGCAGCGTGAGGGTGTTGGTGAGATTGCCGTTGTGCGCCATGCCGAGATTGCCCGCGTGATACGAGCTGTAGAACGGCTGGATGTTGGCACGCTTGATCGTCGAGCCGGTGGTCGAATATCGATTGTGGCCGATGGCCGCGTCGCCGCGGAGATCGTCCATCAGGATATGTTCGTCGGCGAAGATGTCCAGCACAAGACCATGGGCCTTGTGCACGGCGAACTTGCGCTTTCCGGGCTTGCCGGCGCTGGGGCGGGAGGCGACGATGCCGGCGGATTCCTGGCCGCGATGTTGTAACGCGTGGAGTGCGTAGTACGTCATCAGGGCGGCCTGCGGATGGTTGTAGACGCCGACGACGCCGCAGTTGCAGAGAGGTTTATCGATCTGGTTGGCGTTCATAGATTGGCAAATCTACGCTATTTGCGGTTAGAAAAAGTCTCAGGACGTTTCGAGCGTCGCCTGCCGGT
>CAZJYH010000594.1:0-3563 GCA_964549365.1 uncultured Alphaproteobacteria bacterium | reverse complement strand
GACGATCGCTCCGAACCTCAACGTCGGCATCCTGTTGCTGCTGGCGCTCTCGTCGCTCGGTGTATACGGTATCACGCTGGCCGGATGGGCATCGAACAGCAAGTACTCGCTGCTGGGCGGTCTGCGCTCCTCGGCGCAGATGATCAGCTACGAGATCGCGATGGGCCTTTCGTTGATCGGCATGATGCTGGTGATGGGATCGGTGAACGTCTCGGAGATCGTTGCGCAGCAGGGCGGATACTGGATGGGCTGGTTGCCGAAGTGGAACATCTTCGTGCAGCCGGTCGGGTTCCTGATCTTTCTGGTGGCGGCCTTCGCCGAAACCAATCGCGCGCCGTTCGATCTCGCCGAGGCGGAACCGGAGCTCGTGGGCGGTTTCCATACGGAGTACACCGGCCTGAAGTTCGGGCTCTTCTTCCTCGCCGAGTACGGGAACGTGATCCTGATGTCCACGTTGATGGCCACGCTCTTCTTCGGCGGCTACCATATGCCGTGGATCGAGGATCTTCCGTTCTTCCAGGGGAGCACGGTGGCGCTGGTGCTGTTGCAGCTGGGCGCGCTCTTCTTCAAGTCGGTCTTCTTTATCTTCTTCTTCATCTGGGTGCGCTGGTCGATCCCGCGCTTCCGTTACGACCAGTTGATGAACCTCGGCTGGCGCGTCATGTTCCCGCTGGCACTGTTGAACACGGTGGTGACGGCGATCGTGATCGCGTTGTTGAAGAAGTAGAACGGAACATGCCCCGGGCGCGGCGAGCGGCTCGTGAATGCATGCGGCGAAACAACACAGGATGCACGAAGCAGGGAGCAGGCCCGAGCCTTCCCGGTTTCCTCTCTCATATCCATACGAACAATGTCAACGAAGACGGTACAGACATCGAGCGCGAAGCGGCTCACCTTCTGGGAGAAGCTGTATCTCCCTGAGATCGCCAAGGGACTCGGGCTGACGCTGAAGCAGATGTTCCAGCCATCGTTCACGAGGCAGTACCCGGAGGAGACGTACATGCCGGCCGCGAGCTATCGTGGCCGCCCGGTGCTCGTGCAGGAGGACTACGGCGAGCGGTGCGTGGCGTGCGGGCTCTGCTCGCGTGTGTGCCCGGCGCTGGCGATCGAGGTGCAGGCCGGCGAGACCACGATGGAGAAGGAGCGCTATCCCTCGCTCTTCGAGATCAACATGCTCCGCTGCATCTTCTGCGGCTATTGCGAGGAGGCGTGCCCTGAGGAGGCGATCGTGATGTCGAGGGATTACGAGCTCGTCTTCACCAACACCGAGGATGCCATCTTCGGCAAGGACAAGCTGCTCGTCCCGGTGGCGAAGCTGCAGGAACGCCTGGAGTATCTGCGGCAGTACAAGGGGTAGCCCTCGCCCGCCGATCATCGAATGAATTCCCGGCGCCGACGGCGCCGCGGGCAGACGGCCTCGACAAGACATCGAGGCCGTTCGCGTTTCCGGAGAGTTCGACGTATCCGATCTGGAGCATTTGCCATGACATCATCGAATCTCACGCTGCGCGAACGCATCGAAGGCGGCCTGCTCGGCCTGCTCGTGGGGGATGCGCTGGGCGTGCCGTACGAGTTCCATGCCCCCGGTGAGATTCCGTCGCCCGAGCTGATCGAGTTCGATCCCCCCGCAGGCTTTCGGCGTGCGCATCTGGGCGTTCGTCCGGGCACCTGGAGCGACGACGGTGCCCAGGCCCTCTGTCTGCTGGCATCGTTGCTTGCGTGCGAGGGGTTCGACCCCCGCGACTTCGGGCGGCGGATGTCGCAATGGCATGACTCCGGCTACATGGCCGTCGGTGGGCACGTGTTCGATATCGGCATCACCACCGCGAACACGCGTGCGAACCTGCGCGCGGGTGTGGCGCCGCTCGATGCCGGCCTGCGTGGAGAATACGACAACGGCAACGGCTCGCTGATGCGCGCCCTGCCGCTTGCGCTCCGGCATGGCGGAGACGATGCGGAACTGGTACGGGATGCGCGATTGCAGTCGCGGGTGACGCACGGGCACCCGCGTTCGCAGGCGTGCTGCGCCCTGTACGTGCTCTGGGCGCGGCGGGTGATGCAGGCGGTTCCGGACCCCTGGGGCGCGGCCGTCGCCTGGCTTCGCACGCATTGGGAGGGGGATGCGGAGATGACCCACGAGTTGGAGAAGGAGATCCGGCCGGACGACCCGCCCGGCGGTTACGGCAGCGGATATGTGCTCGATGCGCTCTGCTCGGCGCGCTGGGCCGTGGAGCAGGGGCCGTACGAGGCAGCGGTGAAGGCGGCGGTGGCGATGGGGAACGACACCGACACCACGGCCTGCATCGCCGGCGGCATCGCCGGGCTGCGTGACGGCATCGAGGCGATCCCGGTTCGCTGGCGGGATGCTCTTCGCGGTCTCGATATCGTCCAGCCGTTGCTCGAGCGTCTGCTTCGATCGCATGGCCTGGGCGCGTGATCGGGACGGGAACGATGTCCCGATGTTGTGATGTTGTGAGCGACCGTGTGCCCGGCAGGGACATCCTCCGGTGGTGCCGCGACGTGGAGGCCGACGAAAACAAACCCGACGCCGTGCGCTCACACAGCGCTGCCGTTCCAGGCATGCATGAGCACAACGGCGCCGAGAGGGTACGGCGCTGCGAGTACGCCGGTGCAGCGCCGGGGGGGCCTTCGTGTCGACTATTGCTTGATCAGCAGGCAGGTCCGCTGCGCGCCGTCGGCTTGAAGCCGGACGATGTACAGACCCGGAGCAAGTTCATGCGTACGGATGGTTCGTCTGTGCACGCCAGCTTCGACGAACTCGTTGAGGGCCTCGGCAACGGTTTCGCCGATCGTGTTGGCCAGCGTCACGGTTATGGTCGATGGTTCGCTCGTGGAGAACTCGATCGTTGCGTCGCCCGTCGTCGGGTTCGGCGCGGAGGTGAACGTCGATGCGGTCCGGCGGCCGGTGACGCCGACGTCCGAGAGGCGCGACGGCATTCGCCAGACGCCCGCCCCGGCGGTGCCGAGGAAGTGATAGTCGCCGTTCCTCAGTAGGCACGTCGGCCCGAACTCGCTCGGGATCGTCAACGTGACGGCCCGAACGGCCTTGTCCGCGAACGCAGTCTTCGAACACGAGGACTTGCGCCCCGGCGGCCTGAGCGTGATCTCGCAAAGCGGCTCGATGTTGGGCGCAATCGTGTCACGCGCGCAGGAACGGGGGATGAAGTTCTCGAAGCTCGTTTCGGTCGGCAACGAATGCGATCTCGGCGTGGGGGAACTGACGGACCTCTTGGTCGACGATCCCGACACCCAGGCGATCCTGCTCTTCCTGGAAGCGCTGCGCGATGCGCCGCGTCTGGCTGCGGCTGCGCGACGCGCTTTCGACGCAGGCAAGCCCGTAATTGCCTACAAGCTGGGACGTTCCAGAGCGGGCCGCGAACTCGCGCTCACGCATACGGGCGCAACGACGAGCGCCGAGGACGTGGCCGACGCCTTCTTCCGCGATCACGGCATCCTGCGAGTCAACGTCTTCGAAGCGCTGTTCGAGATGCCGAATCTCGTGCTCGGTCACCGTCCCGCCGGGTCGCACCGTCTGGCCACGG
>CAZJYH010000593.1:0-3564 GCA_964549365.1 uncultured Alphaproteobacteria bacterium | reverse complement strand
CCAGGCGCGACAGAACGATGATCGTCTGCCGCGTCACGAACAGGAACACGCCGCTGCCGATCGACAGCAGCAGGATGATGATCCCCTGACGGAGCAGAAAGTCCGACGACATCACTCCCGCGCGTCCGATGCTCGAAAGCACGACTGCGGCCGGGTTGTGCAGGGGGTTCAGCCAGACGGCGTCATGGAAGCTCTGTCCCGCAAGCGCGTCAACGGTTGCTCCGATGAACCGGGGGATGGCAACCGAGAACACGTTGGATATGGTGATCGCGATCAGGCCGACGATCAGCCGGCCCTTGTAACGACCGATATAGGGAAGCAGGCTTCGTAGATCGTCCATCGGTTACGAGAACACCTCCTTGACCTTCGAGAAGAAGCCGCTCTTCTCGCCGCCCTTGCCTTCGCGCGGCTTCGGGCTCACATTGGGATGATCCTTCAGCTGGGTCAACAGCTCGCGCTCCTGATCGCTCAACTTGGTGGGGATGTGCAGGTTCACGCGCACGATCTGATCGCCGCGCCGATTGCTGTTGAGATGCGGGATCCCCTTGTCGCGCATGCGCAGCAACGCTCCCGGCTGCGTGCCCGGCTCGATCGCGATCAGCGCCGTGCCGCCGAGCGTCGGCACTTCCACCTCGGCACCGAGCGCCGCCTGCGGATAGCTGATCATCAGGTCGTACACCACATCGTTGCCGTTGCGGGTGAAGTACGCATGATCGCGCTCCTCGATCAACACGATCACATCCCCAGCGCCGCCGCCATGCCTGCCCGCATTCCCCTTGCCTCTCAGCGGGATATAGTTGCCGTCGGATACGCCGGCGGGAATGTCGAGTGTTTCCTTCGCATCTCCCTGTACACGCCCCTCCCCCTTGCACGTGCGGCACGGCTCCTTCACCACGCGCCCCTCGCCGCCGCAGTTGTTGCACTGCACGACGTTCACGATCTGGCCGAAGATCGAACGGCTCACCTGACGAACCTCCCCGGCGCCGTTGCAGACCGTGCAGGTCGTGATGCCGGACTCGCTCTGGGCGCCTCTCCCATCGCAATCGGAGCAGCGCACCATCTTCTTGATCATGATCGTCTTCTCGACGCCGGTGGCGATCTCCTCCAGTGTCAACGGAAGGCGGATCTTCAAGTCGCTCCCCGGCTGGCCATATGCCGCCCCGCGTCCGCGAGCACGCGCGCCGCCGCCGCCGAACATCTCCTCGAAGATCGAACCGGCGCCGAACGCAGAGAAGATATCCTCGAAGTTCGTGAACGGCTGGTAGTCCTGCCCCGCCCGAATCCCCTGATGTCCGAAGCGATCGTATCGCGCGCGTTTGTCGGCGTTCGAAAGCACCTCGTACGCCTCCGCCGCTTCCTTGAAGCTCTCCTCGGCCGCCTTGTCGCCTGGGTTGCGATCGGGGTGGTACTGCATCGCCAGCTTGCGATACGCCGCCTTCAAATCACTTTCGGAGGCGTTCCGCGCCACGCCGAGCACTTCGTAATAATCACGTTTATCCATGACAGGTCAATTCTTCTTTCTAAGTGAAGCCTCCGGTAGCCGCGCCGTTCGTCGTTCGTTTCACGGAGCGGTTCGCGAGCGCGAGGCCGATTCAGCGTTTCGCTTCCGCTCAGCTTCCGGCCGAGACGATCACCTTGGCATGGCGCAGCACGCGATCGCCGAACTTGTAGCCGGGCTCCAACTCGGATATCACCGAGTCCTCCGGCGCATCGCTCGGCTGGCGCATCAGGGCCTCATGCAGGTTCACGTCGAACGGCTGCCCCACCGTCTCGATGCGCGTCACGCCCTGCGCCTCCAACAACTTGCGCACCTTGTCACTGATCATCACCACGCCCTGATAGAAGCTCTGGTAGTCCGTGCTTTGCGCTCCGCTCTCCACGGACCGATGCAGATCGTCCACCATCGGCAGAAGCTCGCGCAGCAGGCGCTCGTTGGCGTACTCGATCAATTGAATGCGCTCGGCCTGGGCGCGGCGCCGGAAGTTCTCGAGATCGGCCACGGCGCGCAGCGCCTGGTCGCGCAGGCGCGCAACGTCCGCCTCGAGCGCGGCAATGCGCGCCTCGTCGCCCACGACCGGATCGTCGGCTCGCTGCGGCGTGTCGGTCTCGGCGTTCGGTGTCCCCGCCCCGGTTCCCTCCTGGTCACCGGACTCCGTATCGGCGCTTGCCGCACGGCCCCCGTCGTCGGTCACGTTGTCTTCGGGCTCATCGATCGGAATTTCTCGCATGCTCATAGATTGGCGTTGCTTGGGTTGTTCTTCGCTTTCAGGTGCAACGGTGTCGAGGCCTGAGCACTCTGCTCCACCGTGCCGTTCCTACTCCGCCGAGCGCGGCTCGTCGAATGTTCCCCCGTTACGGTTCATGTCGTGCGGGGAAAGCTGTCAGACGCTCAGCGCTCGTGAAAATTATTCGTAATGGTCTTGGCGATGTACGCCACCACCGATATCATTCTCGAGTAATCCATCCGTTTCGGGCCTATCAACCCGATCGTACCGGTGGTGCTCCCGACCTGATACCGAGTCGTCACAAGGCTGTAGTTCACCAGGCGCTCGTCACCGTGTTCCGCACCGATCGTCACCTCCACGGCCTCGGCCGCCCCCGGATGCCCTTCCAGCAGATGGATCACCATCTCCTCGTCCTCGATCAACTCCACGATGCCCCGGAACTGTTCGGGGCTCGCGAACTCCGGCTGCCGGAGGATATTCTGCGTCGAGGATATCTGCAGACGCTCGATCTCCGGACTTTCGTCGAAGATCATCTCGGCGGAATCCGCCAGCAGTTGCACCAGCCCTCCGCGCCCCTCCACATCGCGCACCCGGGCACGAAAGCTGCCGCGAATCTCTCGAAGCGTAAGGCCCGAGAGGCGCTCGTTCAATACCGAGACCACCCCCTCCATCCCTTCGCGCGGCAGCTCCTGATGAATCTCCAGCGTCACCGTCCGAATCAACCCCGCGTTCAACGACAGCACCACCAGCAGGCGCGTGCTTCCGAGCGGCACCAACTCGATACGCTCCAATATGCCGTTCAGCAACTCGGGCGCCGTCACGATTCCGAGCTGCTGCGATATCACCCCCACCAGCCGCGAGGCCTCCTTCATCATCATCGGCGTCGACGCCGTTGGAACGATGTTGCTGCGAATGGTGGATTGCTCTACTTCACTCAGCTTCGCGGACCGCATCAACGCGTCCACGTAGAATCGATAGCCGCGATCGGTCGGCACGCGTCCAGCCGACGTATGAGGATGGGAGATGTATCCCTTCTCCTCGAGATCTGCCATGGTGTTGCGGATCGTGGCGGCGGATATCGGCTCTTCTTCCAGGCGCTTCGACAGAAACCGGGAGCCGACTGGATTCGCCGTCAAGATATAATGCTGAACGATATAGCGCAAGACGAGTTCTTCGCGCTCGGTCAGATCCACGTTCGTACGGCCTCTTGCGATATGTTTCGGCGTTGCCATGCTGCAGTATCGAGACGATCATCGATCACCGATGAGGTATGGGCTGCTCTTTTCATCTCGAGCGGCACAAATTACGATGCCCCGTATGCGTTCGCCAAGCATCGCAG
>CAZJYH010000592.1:0-3565 GCA_964549365.1 uncultured Alphaproteobacteria bacterium | reverse complement strand
GATGCTGTTCGTGCTGCTGACCGTGTTCCTGTGCGGCCTGATGGTGGGGCGCACGACCTACTGCGACTACCCCCCCGAGGCGGCGCGCGTCGAGTCGATGGGGGACATGTTGACGCTCGATTATGAGCGAATTGTGGCGGCTCGGCCGGAGCTGTTGTTGATGACGTATGCGGGGAACCAGCAATCGAACTACGAAAAGCTCCGCGGGCTCGGGCTGCAGCCGTTCGTGCTGCACGACTCGACGATCGCCGACGTGCTCGACGATATCGGCATCGTGGGGAGGCTGATCGGCCGGGAGGACCGCGCCCGCCGTGTCGCCGGCGACCTGCGGCGCACCCTGGATTCGATACGCGCGCTCGCGGCCGGGAAACCGGCGGTATCGGCGTTCATTGTGATCGACCGCTCGCCGCTGATGACCGTCAGCCGCGGCTTCATCGACGAGATGCTGACGGCCGCCGGTGGGCACAACATCGCCGCCGGGGGATTGACCGCCTACCCGAAGTACAGCCGTGAGGAGCTGCTGCGGCAGGACCCCGAGGTGATCATCCTGCCGACGTACGCGCCGGGGATGCTGGAGGCGCTCCTGACGGCGTACCCGGAGTGGAAGAACCTGCGGGCGGTGCGGAACGGGCGCGTCTACGAGATCGCCGCGAACATCGTGATGCGCCCCGGCCCCCGCATCGGCCAGGGCCTGGCGGCGCTGTACGATGCGCTGCATGGGCCGCCGGCGCCGCGGCCGAAGTGAGCGTGGGGTCGGCACGCATCCCTGCGCGTTTGGGCCGACGCGATCAGCCGACCGCGTCGGAATCAGGCCCGCGATCCGCACGTCGGGATTCGCGGAAGGTGAGGTAGAGTTCGATCTGATCGGCAAGCGTGCGCCAGACGATGTTCAGGACGATCGCGTCGTCGAGGTAGCCGATGCCGGGGATGAAGTCGGGCGTGAAATCCGTCGGGAGCACGAAGTAGATCAGCCCGGCCGCGATCAGCGTCTTGGATTTCGCGCTGAGCTTGTAGTCGGGATCGCGCAACAGCTCCAGCAAGGTGCGAACACGGCCGATCATCGAACCGATCCACCCCATCTTGTCGTCCAACCCGCTCAGGCTGAAGCCCGCCAGCTTCTTCGGCACGGTCTGGCCGAGCTCGCGGACATCCCCCTCGCTCACGTTCGCGGCATCACGCATCAGGCGCTCGCGCAGCGCGGAGCCGGCCGGCGTCTCGTCGGTGGGTTCGTCGGTGAAATTCTTGTCGCTCACTGTCTGTTGGCTCACGTTCGTTCGCTCGTAGTTCATCGAAAGTGTATCATCCATCGGCGGCAGCGCTCGCCGCCGTTTCGTTGCGGACATGGCGCCCGCCTCACCACTGACAACCGTCCGCGCGGAACCGTCCGATATAGCTCTCGTAGTTCAACGCTCCCTGCGCCACCGATGCGCGCTCGGCCTCGGTGAGCTCCCGCACCACCTTTGCCGGCACGCCCGCGACGAGCGTCCCGGTCGGAACGCGGAACCCCTCGCGTACCACCGCACCGGCGGCGATCAACGAGTCGCTCTCGACCACCGAGTTGTCGAGCACCTTCGCCCCCATGCCGATCAGGACCCGGTCGCCGATCACGGCTCCGTGCAGCACGGCGCTGTGCCCCACCGTGACGTCGTTGCCGAGCGTCAGCGAGAACTTGCGGTGCGTCACGTGCAGCATCGCGAGATCCTGAATGTTGGTACGGCGGCCGATGCGGATGAAGTGCACGTCGCCGCGAATAACCACGTTGAACCATACCGAGGAGAGCTCCCCGATCTCGACGTCGCCGATGATGCGCGCCCCGGCGGCAAGAAAGACGCTCGGATGGATCTTGGGCGCGACGCCCTCGAACGGCATCACGGTGATATCGGTGCGTGAATCGATGTCGATCATGACAATTGGGATGAAGGAGAACGAACCCAGACGCGCGCACATCCGGCGCGCCCGTACGGCATCTCGGCTGCCTGCCGGAGAAGACTCAGTTCTCCTCCAGCAGGATCCGGTAGAAATCCTTGCGTTCACCGGTGGCCGCGGCGGCGAGCGATTCGATCGCGGTTCGCAGCTCGGCGTCCATGTGCCCGCGCGCGGCGGCGGCGGCGCCCAGCCGCACCTGCGACGCATCCCCCTGGATGCCGCGTAGAATGGCGGCGCGCACCGCCGGCGTTGTGGCCGTCAGCTTTGCGAGCGTGAAGTATGCCAGCGAACGCGTCTCCTCGCGATATGGCTCACTCGTGTACTCGAGCACATCGTCGGCAAGGCTGTTGAACCGGCCCACCGCAACGGCGTTCAACCAGGCGGTCGAAAGCCGATCGCGCCGGCCGCGCAACCCCTTCAGCTTGCGCAGAACCGGCTCCAGCCCGGTCGTGTCGGTGACGGCCAGCACGCCGAGCGCGGCGCTCAGCACGCCGTAGCTCCGATCGTTGAGCAGCGTGCGCAGCAGCCTGGCACGCTCCCCCTTGTCGAGGATCACATACGAGCGCTCGGCGGCCTTGCGGCGCACCGCCACCGCGGTATCCTTCATCGCACGCATCATCACGTCGGCGGCGGCGTCGATGTCGAGATCCGCTACGCGCTCCACGATCTCCTCGCGCACGTACGGGGCGCCTTCCTGCGCGAACGCATCGCGAAGCGCCATCGCCCGGCGCTTGCGCATCGCGGCGTCGGCGGTCGAGTCCGGCATCAGGGCCTTTACCGCCAGCAGGCGATCGATCATGCGCGGCGCACGCAACTGCGCCACGATCTCCTCCTCGCTCCTGTCGAACTCCACCCGCTTCAGGATGGCGTCGCCGGCGTCGAAGATCGTGAAGGTCGGGCGCGCGTTCATCGCGAAGGAGAACGTCTCGTCCTCACGCGCGACCAGGATCGTATCGGAACGTATGCCGGAGGCCGTGTGGAACTCCAGCGGAACCGGCATCGTGAACAGATCGGTCAGCGAATCGCGAGTCTGAACCTGACGCACGCGGAGGCGCAGGGTGTCGCGATCGAAGCTCTGTTCGACTCGATAGACGGGATACCCGGCCTTGTACACCCACTCGTTGAAGAACCAGTCCAGATTCTGCCCGAGCGCATCCTCGAAGGCGATCTTGAAGTCGTTCGTCTCAACCGCGCCATATCCGTGGCGTTCGAGGTAGAACTTGTTCGCCCGCCAGAACGCCTCCTCCCCCACCAGCTTGTTCAGCATGTGAAGCACGCGCGAGCCGCGATCGTAGATGTTGGGCGTCTGCCCCTTCCCCAGCGCGATCGGGTCGCGGCCGTTCATCGCATCGGAATTGATCCCCCCCTCGCCGTTCTCGTATATCTCCTCGGCGAACACGTCGTCGCCGTAGCGATGGCCACGGTAGCGAGCGGCAAGATAGGTGGCGAAGCTTTCGTGCAGCCAGAGGTGGCCCCAGCTCCTGTTGGTGACCAGATCGCCGTACCACTGATGCGCCAGCTCGTGCGCGATGAGACCGTCGGGATTGTAGTCGAGCAGGCCTCGCTCGTCGACCAGCGCGAAATCGTTCAAGGTGGTGGCCGTCGTGTTCTCCATGCCGCCGTACATGAAGTTGGCGAT
>CAZJYH010000591.1:0-3566 GCA_964549365.1 uncultured Alphaproteobacteria bacterium | reverse complement strand
GAAAAGTAGTGGCTGTACTTGTAGGCGCCCTTGCGGATCATCGCCCGCCCGGCCCAGGAGGACGAGGTCGCGATGATCGCCGAGCGATCCGAAGGCCGCGATGCCGACGTCGCCGACCAGTCCGGTATAGGCAACGTTCACATCGGCCGCTCCCGGTGTCCGGTCCTCGCCGCTCTGCAGGGCAGCCGACGCGGTGAATTCCGCGGCTTCGGTCGGCGGTCGGGTCTCGAGGTTCACGACACCGGAGACCGCCCCGTTGCCGTAGGCGGCGCTCGATGCCCCTTCGGAGATCCGGATCGTCTGCAGCGCGTGTGCCGGGACGATCCCCAGTCCATACAGCGTGGAGAGCCCCGTGAACGCCGGCATGCCGTCGAGCAATACCATGGCGTACGTGGGCTCCAGACCCCGCAGCCGCGTCGATGCCGTGCGTCCGATCGAGCAACTGATGCGCGCCGAGGTGCACGAGCTGTAGCGGGCGAGTGCGTCGGAAGCGCTCGGCGCGAACGGCGCATGTTGCTGCACCTCGTCGCGGATCGATTCAACGCGGCAGCAGGCATCCTCCACCGAGCGTGTCCGCTTGACGGCGGTGACACTGACCGTGGCGGCGGTGGCATCCCTGCGCTGCATCAGGATCAGCAGGTTCTCCTCGTCGGCGGCGAACTCGGCACGCTGGGTCGCGTAGCCGACGAACGTCACCCTCAGGCCGACCGGTCCGGCGTACGGCACGTCGAAGCCGAACGCCCCCTCCGCGTCGGTGATCGCCCCGAACTCCGATAGCGTCGTGTCCTCGGGGGATACGAACGCGCGGACGGTGGCGCCGGCGAGCGGCTCGTTGGTTTCGTCGGAGAGCACGACGCCGCGTACCGTGCGCCCGGTCTGTGCGAGCGCCGACGTGCCGAGCAGCAGAGCCACGGCGGCGGCGAAGCACGTACGTGCAAGGTGATGTATGATGTAGTCCTTCATGATGAGCCGAATGATTGAGACGATGCATGGAATCGGCCCGCCGCTGCGTCGTTGCATCGGCAGGGAAGCGTGAGCATGGGAATCGTATCGGCTGATCAGCAGGGGGGGCGGTCCGGCGGAAAGGTGGGGGCTGTCGGCGGAAGGCCGACGTCGTGTGATGCCAGCGGTGTGGGATCGTACCCGACGCCGCACACGGGGGGAGCGACGGGGAGATGCGGGAAGACGGCGCAGCAGGCGCAGCCGGCCGCGCAGCACGAATCGGGCGCCCGGCCATGTTCGTGTCGATCATTCGGCTGGTCGTGCTCGGTGCGGCTTTCCCGCTCGGCCGACGGCCCGCCGCATTCATGTGAACAGCATGCGTCTTCGGTCGGGTGATCCTTTGCCGGAATGTTCTCCGCGGGGATGTGATCGGTGAGAATCGGCTGCCCCACGAGAACCACACGGTCGCCGAGGCGATCGTTCAGCGCCGCCGGCGCACGCGGGCATGTGCGCGCAATCATCGAGCCGGCGGCCAGGGCCGCCAACAGGAGAATCGAAGTGATATGGATACAACGGCCGTTCGGCATCTGTCCGGTAAACGCGTCGACTTGGACCGCAATATAGCGCCTGAGGCAACCCGGCGTTGCATCGGGTACCCTGAATGTTGTAGCTTCGGGCCCGTGATTCTTCATCGCGTCATATCGTTCGTCACGCTGGTGGCGCTCCTTGCGGTCGTGATCCTCCCCGCGCAGTTGACCTGTTGCGAGGGTGAGACCACGTCGGCTCCGGCGGAGGCGAGCCGTTCGTGCTGTGGACAGGACCTTGCGTGCTGCCATTGTTCGCACAAGACGAGCGTGCCCGGCTCGCGTGCGGCGACAAAGGGGCAGGTTACTCCGGTACAACCCGACTGTGCCTGCCCGGCGGCGGTGCCGACGTCGGCCGACGTGCCGGGACGGCTCACGTTTGCGTCGGTCATCGTTCCGCAGTCGCTGCGATCCGAATCGATCCGTTGGTATTCGCCTCTCGACAACATCGCGACGGCCCGAGGCGCCGTCGACCCCTCGCCGCCACACCTCGCGGCCGCCGACCACTACACGTTTCTACGAACCGCATCGCTGCTGATCTAGCCCGGCCCGTTCAGGGACCGGGGTGAAGCATGGCGTGTCGGCACCATGCCGCGTGTTCGCGCACTGTCGCGATTGCGCGCGGAGTTGCCGCAGGCGAGAAGCTCTCGCTCGTCGCCGTACGCACCGCCATCGTGTTCCCATCGCATCCTTCCATCCGTTCCCTTGCCGAACGCCGTGGTCCGGCGAATGCCTCGTGCGTTCACGTACCGCAGCCGTCGTTGCCGAGGGGCGGTGCCTGCATCCAACAACCGCGAACCACGATGATACATGCGCCGATGAAGATCTCAGTGCCACGCGGTGGGGCGTTTGCTGTCCTGCTGCTCCTCCTCCTTGCTTCGGTTGATGCGCGCGCGCAGCCGACGGTGCCGGACACGCTCAGGCTCACGTCGGACGAGGCAGTGACGCTCGCGCGGACCGCGGGCGTCGATGCGGAACGCCTGCGACTGCGCGTTGCCCGCGCCCGCGCAGGGGAAGCCGTCACCGGAGGGTTCTTTCCATCGTTTCCGGAGCTCGAGTTCGAGCGGCGGACCGATGGTCCGTTCTCGGCACGGGGCGACGGAGGGTGGGGCATCCATTTGACGCAGGAGATCGAGATCGGCGGCCGATATGGTCTGCGGCGCGATGCCGCTCGTGCCTCGGCCGCTGTGGCGGAACTGACCGCAAGGGGGGAGGAGCGTGAGCTGCGCGCGGCGGTCCGAATCGCGCATGCGCGGCTGGCGGCGGCGCAGGAGACCGTGCTGCTCACCGACGGACTGGCCGAGCTTGCCGGCCGCCTCAGCGATGCCGCGACGCGCGGCCTGGCCGCGGGGGAGATCGCGGAGTTGGATCGGAACACGAGTGCCATCGAGCGCGGGCGGGCGAACCTCGAACGTGCCGAAGCACTTCGGGCGCTGGATGATGCGCGCATCGAGCTGGGGCGCCTGGTCGGCCTGCGTTCGGATGCCGTGATCGAAGCGGTGGCGCCGACGCGCGCCGCGAACGAACAGGCCCTCGCCGCGGCGCGACGCGCCGATTCGCTGCTCGCCGCCGGCGGAGACGCTGCGGCGGCCATGCGACCGGACATGCAGGCGTTCGCACGGGAGCGTGAACGTATCGCGGCCTAGCGAGCGCTCGCGACGCGTACATGGCTACCGAATCTTCGCGTGGGCGCGGGGATCACATCGGATGCGACCTCGTTCGGTGCGGACGACCTGAGCGCCACCGAGCCGGTGCGGAGCGGCTTCCAAGGGCTGCATGCAAGCGACAAGATGTTCGAAGTCCGTGTGGGGATCGGCGTGCCGCTTCCATTCGGACGGCTGTACGATCTGGGCGAGGGGGAGCGCGCGGTGCTCGACGCCGACGCCGCGTTGATCGATGCCGACAGCTCCGCGCTTGCCGCCCGCGTGCGTGCCGACCTACGGCGTGCCGTCGCCGGGGTGCGCTCGGCCGCCGCGGCGATGGCGGCCTATGAGACGGATATCGCACCGCTGATCGAGCGGAACACTGCCCTTCTCGAGC
>CAZJYH010000590.1:0-3569 GCA_964549365.1 uncultured Alphaproteobacteria bacterium | reverse complement strand
TGGGATTTTCACCGTATCGCGTCGAAAACGCGACATCGAAAAACTCCGAGAGAGCACCATCGTCAGGCCCCCAGCGGGCCGAGAGGCCCCGGCCCCTGTCGGGGGGCACCTATCTGTAGCAACATGCCCTATACTCAGGCATCAAACTCCGCTAGGAGCGAACCGTTCGGGTGAACGGCGGTACTGTGCAATGAAGAATGGTACGCTCCGGAGCTTGACGCCGCAATTGGACACGTGCAGCTATAGATAGGTGCCTCCTACGGAGGCCTATCCATGCGATGTTTATTGAGCTTGCTCCGCCACCGGCTTGACGCATTGACATATGCACATGGGCACGTCATTGGACAAAGTCGAGCCAAACAGAGATACGGAAAATGAGCCCGTGCGGTGGGGGAACGGGCGCGAAAATTCAGGTAGTGGCGTGCCGCCGCACTACGGCTTCCTGCCGGAAAAATCGGTCCCGGGGTCCGCGAATGCCAACGGCGCTTTACCGGCGGCGGGATTTGGCATGCCGGCGGCGGGTTTTGGCGCACCCGCGGCGGGATTTGATGCACCGGCGGCGGGATGGGAGCGAATGCAGAATGGAGAATTCAGAATGCTGAATGTGAAACCGCGGCGGCGCGGGGGCCGTGTGCCGACTGCAAAGGTTCGAGTTCCGGGTCTTGCGTTCCATGTGATAGTCACGGTGTATACGCCTCGCGCCCCCCCGACTTCGGCGACCGTCCACCCTCCCACGAGAAAGCACCGTAGAGGACGCCGAGGCCGTTCCTCGCGACTCGCCACCCGTGACTCGCCGCCACCTTGCCCCACAAGAACTCACCGCAGAGGCCGTGAAGAAACGCAGCGCGGCGCCACCACCGTCTACCGCCTGCGCCGCACCGTCGCCGCCCCGAGCGCCCGCATCAGCTCTTCCTTCTTCCGGCGCGCAACCAGCACCGAGGAGTTGTCCGACATCACCACCTCGCCACCTTCGCCCCGAACGTACCGCCGGATATGATCCACGTTCACCAGATGCGAGTGATGGACGCGGAGGAAGTGAACCCCGGCGAGGAGCAGCTCGAATTCCTTCAACGGTCGGCTCACCAGGCGTTGCTCGCCGTCGGCCATGTGGAACCAGGTGTAGCTTCCCTCGGCCTCGCAGCGTATCACATTCTCCGGGTGCACGATCACCAGTCCATCCTCGGTCGGAAGCGCAAGCTTGCTCGGCTCCGGCTGGGCATCGCGCAGGTTGGCCAGCAGCGTCTCCAGGCGCGTTCCCATGTTCTCCGCCTCGACCAGTTTCAGTTCCGCCTTCCTGACCGCGGCGATCAGTTCCTCGTGGTTGATCGGCTTCAACAGGTAGTCGAGCGCCGAGGCCCTGATCGCGCGGACGGCGTATTGCTCGAAGGCCGTGGTGAAGATCACCTCGAAGCGACCGTGGCGCATCCCTTCCAGCAGCTCGAAGCCGTTGCCGCGCGGCATCTCGACATCCAGGAACAACAGGTCGGGCTGGTGTTCGCGTATCGCATCGCGCGCTGTGGCCACCGAGTCCGCATGCGCCACCACGAGGACGTTCGGGCAGTACTGCGCCAGCAGCTCGGCCAGCAGCTCGCGGCCGATCTCTTCATCGTCGACAAGTATGGAACGTATCATCGCAGGCCTCATGCTGATGTCGTTGTTGATGTTGTTGCCGGATCGGCGGCCGGGCCGATTGGGATCGAGATATCCACACGCGTGCCGAGCGCAGAGCCTCCGTCGCCCACCAGATCGGTGACCGCAACGTGGTATCGCTGGCGATGCAATCGACTGAGGACGTCCAGCCGGTTCCGGGTCAGCGCCATGCCGTGCACGCGGTGGGCGCGCAGTTCGTTCCGCTGGATCTCCGCCGATCGCTGACGTCCGACGCCGTCGTCGACGATCGAGCAGAGAAGATCGTCGGCGCGACGGCGCAGATGAATCGCGATCGAGCCATGCCCCTCCTTGTGCGCCAGCCCGTGCCGCAGCGCGTTCTCCACGTACGGCTGGATGATCATCGGCGGCACGTCCACGGCGTCCGGGTCGATCTCGCTCGCGATCTCGATCGACACGTTGAAACGGTCCTTGAAGCGCAGCGACTCCAGCTTCAGATACAGGCGCAATGACTCCAGCTCATCGGCGAGCGACACCGAATCGCTCCGGACGTTCTCCAGCGTGTTGCGCACGAGCGAGGAGAACGCCGAGAGATACGACTGCGCCGATTCGATATCGCGACGCACCACGAAGTAGAGGATGGAGTTGAGCGAGTTGAACAGAAAGTGCGGGTTCATCTGCGCGCGCAGTGCCTGCAGCTGATACTCCACCACCCGCCGCTCGGTCTGTTCCTTGTTGCGGACGCTTCGCACACGGGCCACCAGCGCCCCGCCGATCACCCCGGCGCCGGCGAGGATCGCAAGAGCCAGGAACCACCACGTCTGCCAGTAGGCCGGCTCCACCACGATCTCCACCGAACGTGCGTGAACGCTCCAGAGGTTGTCGCTGTTGGCGCCGGAGACGATGAACCGGTAATGCCCCGGCGGCACGTTGGTGTATTCGGCGAACCGATGCGATGCGGTCACCGCGCGCGGCTCGCGGTCGAACTCCTCGAGCATGTAGCGGTAGTGATTCGCCTGGGGATTGGTGAAATCCAGCGCGGCGAACTCCAGCGTGAAGGAGTTGTTCCCCGGACCCAGCGTGATCGTCCGCGCCGATGCGAGCGATGTGCCGATATGGAACGTGCTGTCGATCGTACGGAACGCGGTGATCTCCACCGGCGGCGCGTGCGTGTTGTCCACGAGGTCGTCCGGACGGAAGCCGACTGCGCCGTTGGTTCCGCCGAAGTAGATCGTGCCGGAGGAATCGCGGCAGCAGGACTTGAAGTGATACTCATACACCGGCAGTCCGTCGGAGGAGAGGTAGCTGCGCACCGTGCCGTTGGTTGGGTTGATGCGCGAGAGCCCGCGTGCCGTGCTCGCCCAGATGTTCCCGTGCTCGTCCTCCACCAGCGCCGCGGCCGTGTTGGCGGCCAGCCCCTCGCGTTCACTGAAGCGCCGACAACGCCCGGTTGCCGGGTCCATCCGGTTCACGCCTCCCCCCGACGTCGCGATCCACAACATGCCGTCGGTCGCCTGAATGATGAACCAGACGCGATTGTTGCTGAGGCTGGTGGAATCGTCGACGTCGTTCTGATAGTGGCGGCATCGTCCCGTGCGCGGATCGACTCGGTTCAGCCCATTGTCCGTTCCGGCCCATACCGCGCCGTCGGGCGTCTCGAAAAGCGTCAGGATTCCGTTGCTGCTCAGGCTGTTCGGATCCAGCGGGTTGTGCCGCAGATGCCGAAACCGTCCGGTGTTCCGGTCGAGGATGTTGATGCCCCCGTAGAGCGTGCCGACCCAGAGCTCGCCGGAGCTTCGTTCGAGGATGGACCAGACACCCCCGTGGCCGATGGAACTCGAATCTTTCGCGTTGTGGTGCCAATGCGAACGCGTGCCGTCGGCGCGGATCTGCGCCAGCCCCCAGTTGGTGCCGAGCCACTTGTCGCCCGCTGCGTCGATGTAGATCGTGTTCACCGTGTT
>CAZJYH010000589.1:0-3571 GCA_964549365.1 uncultured Alphaproteobacteria bacterium | reverse complement strand
ACAACCGGTCAGTACAGTTGCATCATCTCGAACGGCCAGAAGTGCTACGTCTACTTTGACTCGGCGGGAGCGCCGATCGACACGGTATGCAATCAGGGGAGCACCGGGCTGGGGACGTTTCGCGGCATCAACGTGCAGCAGACCGGGCGGGTCGACGCGCAGCTGATCCCGACGTCGATCGTGGCCACGCTGCAGGATCCGATCCGCGGCACGATCACCACAACGCTCGACCCGGAACGGCAATCGACACCGACGCTCATCCGATCCGCCGATCCGGCAACCCGCTATCCACTGGACGTCAGGATCAGCTTCTATGCGACGGCAACGGTGGGCTCGCTCCCCGGACAGATCTTCCGGAGCGATTCGCAACTGGTGTTCACCGGCAATCAGGTGACCTCGCTCAACCCGTTCAACGCAGAGTCGCTGGTGCTGGCGAACAACGTCCAATTTTCGGATGCCAAGGGGGCGCCCGCGTTCACGCTCCAGGGAGGAAGCACGACGGTGACGCTCGGCGTACGCGAGCCGCGGCCGGAGTATAGTTGCGTCCTGATCAACGGGCGCAAGTGCTACATCCGCTACGGCGACAACGGCAACCCGATCGATACCGTCTGCCAGGAGAACGGCGTCGGCGTCGGCACGTTTCAGAGCCTCACCGGCGGTCTGCCGACGCAGGGAATCGTCAACGCGGAACTTCTTCCGATCGACATCACCGCCACGATCGCCGACTCGACGGGAGGCACGATCACGACACGCCTGGACCCCGCCCGCCCTTCGAGCGTAACGACGATCCGTTCGGCCGACGGCACCAACCGCTTCCCGCTCGACGTGAACATTCGGTTCTTCGCGACGGCCTCGCTCGATTCGAAGCCCGGCAGCCTGTACCGCAGCCGCACGCAGCTGGCCTTCGCCAGCTCCGGCGTGCGATCACTGAACCCGTTCCGCGGTGAGGTGGCGACACTGAAGAACGATGTGGAGTTTTTCGATGTGAACGACCCGCTGGAGCATACCGCGTTCACGTTGCAGGGTGGAAGAACCACGATCACGCTGGGGACGTCGCGACCGCCGGGCGCGGAATACAACTGCATCCTGATCAACGGTGTGAAGTGCTACGTCTACTACGATCAGAACGGCAACCCGATCGACACCGTATGCGCGTACGGGAGCAAGGGGATCGGCACGTTCCGAAGCCTGAGCGGCTCGCTCACAACCGACAGCGCGGTGAACGCCGTGCTGCTGCCGGTGGGCATCTCCGCCTCGGTGAACGACTCGGCACGCGGGACGATCACCACGTCGCTCGATCCGTCGCGGCAATCGAGCCCGACCACGATCCGTTCGGTCAACGCCGGCCGCAAGTTCCCGCTCGCGGTGGACATCAGCTTCTTCGCGACGGCCTCCGTGGAGTCGGCACCGGGCCGCGTCTTCAAGAGCCGCACGCAGTTGGTCTTCGCGAACAACGACGTCAAGTCGCTCAACCCGTTCAAGAACGAGGTGGTGAAGTTGAAGAGCAACGTCGAGTTCTACGACGCTGCCGACCCCGAGGGGCGCACCGCCTTTACGTTGCAGGCGGAATCGACGACGATCACCCTGACCAACGGGCTCTCCGCCGTGGACAGGGACGGCGGCATCGAGCTGAAGCTGGACCTGAAGTAGAGCGCGCAAGCGTCCGATGCGATGGTCTCGTCGAAGAGATGGGCCATCAACATCACGCCGTGCCCCGCATCGGGCACGGCGTGATGCGTTTATGCCGGTCGCGAGATTGCGGGTCGTGGGTTGCGGGTAGCGACGGGCGGGTGTGTCTCTACGTTCTTTGCAGTGAAATCACGCGGGACGTCGGACGATGGCAGCTGGACGCTCGCGGGGAATGTGTACGTGGCGTTGCAGGTAGCGAGGGGCAAGTCGGGAACATGGTATGGGTTATGAGAGATGGGTGTGCGGCAGAGAATATACCCGCGATGCGATCGAGGATCCCATCAGTTACCGTGCGAGTGGTGTCTCAGTTTGAGCAATGAATGCCCCACCGGCATAGTACAGCCTCCTTGATCACAGGCCGCCGCTACGCGGCTTGGGAGCACGAGAAGACGCCGATTGCTATAGATAGGCCGCCGCTGCGCGGCTGAGAGATCGTCCAGTCTGAGCGTCCCCGAGCGTACTCGGGACAGGCTCCGACGCGACCTATCTCTAGGCCCACGTTGACCACCGGATCTCAAGCGCTGTAGGTGCGGCCTCTTCGAGCGCGACCACCGGCCATCCATGCAAACTGAGACACTACCACCGTGCGTATACCATTGAAGTATACAGTGCCGGTGCGCAGCTTGGCATTTTAAATTTTGAATTTGAAACTTCGGACGTGGCACTTGACTCCCGATGCCGATGCGGTTTCACATCATTCAGCATTTGTCATTCTGAACTCGAACGCGCATTCAGCATTCGTCATTCCGAATTCGCCGCTACACGTACTTCGCCAGATGCTCGCGGTAATACGCGATCGTCCGCGCCAGCCCATCCTCCAGCAGCACGTTCGGCTTCCAGCCCAGCTCCAGACGGATGCGCCGGTCGTCCGCATAGTAGTCGCCGATGTCGATGCGCTTGCGGTCCGCCGGGAACTCGCGCACGGTGTACTCGCCGCCGCCGTTGGAGCGCACCACCAGATCGGCGAGCTCGTGCAGGCTCACCGGCCGTTCGCCGCCGAGGTTGAACGCCCCCCCGTATGCCTCGGGCGAGATCGCCGCCAGCATCAAAGCGTCCACGGCGTCGTCCACGTACGTGAAGTCCCGAAGCTGATCGCCGTCCCACACCTCGAACGCCTGGCGTTCCACCACACGCCGTATCCAGACGCCGAGAAAAGTCTGGCGCGCGTCCTTCACGCGCATCCGCGGGCCATACGTGTTGGTGAGCCTCAGCGCCGAGGCGCGGATGCCGTAAACGTTGTTGTAGAGGATGTGGTACCACTCGCCCGCCATCTTGTTGATGCCGTTCACGTCCACCGGACGCAGCAGGTGCGCCTCGTCG
This sequence comes from uncultured Alphaproteobacteria bacterium, assembly GCA_964549365.1. Classification (GTDB taxonomy): domain Bacteria; phylum Bacteroidota; class Ignavibacteria; order OLB7; family OLB7; genus JAFDZV01. Next base: position 562 of record CAZJYH010000589.1, on the reverse strand, counting down.
ACAGGGAGATAGTCGGGCTTGCCGTAGATCTGGCGCGTGCTGGCGAAGACGACCGCGACGTTCGGATTGTGCTTCCGGCAGGTTTCGAGGATGGAGAGCTGGGCGCGGCAGTTGATCTCGAGATCCGTGAACGGATCGGCCATCGAGTCCATGTGGCTGGTCTGCCCCGCCAGGTTGAAGACATAGTCGCAGCCCTGCACCAGATAGCGCATGCTGTGCTCATCGCGCACATCGGAGATGTTCAGCTCGACGCGATCGCGGATCCCCTCGATGTTGAAGAGGTTGCCGCCATACTCCGGGATCAGGCTGTCCACAAGCAGCACGGAGGCCCCTGCGTCGACAAGACGAGCCGCGAGGTTGGAACCGATGAACCCCAGTCCGCCGGTTATGAGCACACGCGAGCCACGAAAGCGTTCGGATACGGGCATTGGGAAATCGTTAAGTGATTCGCTCGACGAAACGTCGAGGCGCTACCGCAGAGGTGACGCTGCATGCGTCGGACCCGAGCAGGTACGTTCGTCCGGAGTGTACTCCGGACCACGCCGTCTGCAGGGTAGCGGAG
>CAZJYH010000588.1:0-3576 GCA_964549365.1 uncultured Alphaproteobacteria bacterium | reverse complement strand
GGTCCCACTCCTTGATCGCCATGTATACGTCTACCATGCAGAGCATCAGGGTGCCGAGCGTCAGCGGCGAGGCGTGATGCTGATCCAGTCGGTAGGCGCGCGCGAGCGTGCGAACACCGCTCCGAAACCGGCCCAGCTTCACCAGGGTGAAGCCGATGCGCCCCAGGGCGTACACCGTCAGGTATCGGTTGTCGATTGCCTCGGCAAGGCGTAACGCCCGAGTTGCTTTTGCCAGGCCCTGCCGCCAGTCATCGCGGCGCACATGAACGGCGGCGATGTTCGCGCAAAATGTGGCCTCCAGCCAACGATGGCCGAACGAACGCGCAAGCTCATCGCCCCACTCGAAACAGAACTCCGCACGGACAAGATCGCCGCGTTCAAAATGGAGCGTCCCCTGTTCGTTCAATGCCGAGCAAACCGCTTCCGGTGCGTTGCAACGTCTCGCACGCCGCATCGCTCTGCGAAGCAGAGCGTGGGCGCCCTCGAACCGTCCGAGTCGGATGTAGACGCGCGCCAAACGGGAGCATGCCAACGACTCCAGGCGCGGATCGCGCAATGCATACGCTATCGTGATCGCGCCGACAAGGTGGGGGAGTGCCTCGGCATGGCGGCCCATTTGAAATTCACAAATGCCGACCAACGAGAGCGCTTCCGCCAACGTCGGCAGGTCATCCGCTTCGTGCGCGGTCGAACAGCAGACCCGGGCGGAGGTCAGCATCTCTTTGTATCGCGCGCACATCCACTGCGCCTCGGCTATCCCAAGCCGACATCGGGCCGTGGCCCGGAGATTGGAGGATATCGACGGCGAAACGAGCAGATCGCGAAAGACCCGTTCGGCTTCCGAGGGACGCCCGCTCATCAGGCGAAATGTTGCGCGTAGCACGGCTTCGGCGCCGAGGGCGGACTGAGGCTGCATGTGGCTGCGATGATTTATGCAATGGTTGAAGCGGCAACGAATAAAAAGGACCGGCCGAAAAATCCGGCCGGGATTCCGGCCCCGACGCTCGTTGCGTATTATTTTCGAAGGTCGCGAGGTTCCGCAGCTTCCACACCCATGGCCTTGGGCGGTTGGAGAAATGCTCCGACTGAATGCCGCCGAATCCCGACGGGAATATCGAGTCTCGAATATGGACCCCGAAGACGGCATCTCCGCGAGAATGCGTCCGTGTGTACACGGCCTCGACGTCTCCGTCGGGTTTCGCATCGATCACGGTGTTGCGGCTGAGCGGATGGACGGTGCGCACCGTATCCGGACTGCGAACGCACACGACCTCGACCCACGCGCTTCAGGTACATAACACCTCGAGTATGCCGGACAGGCCGCGGCTTCGCGTCCGGATCACAAAAAAACCGCAATCGAGAAAATGCGACACCCATGCCATGCACCCGATCGGCTCAGGATCCCGTCGCCCACGTGAGGCCGCCGTGACCGCCGGTCGCTCGCCGTTCTGTTTCAGCGTGACGTCCCGTCGGAGATCCAGGATCTCGTCGGGTGACGTTGTGCCGAACATCGCCGGAAGAGATGGGGCCGTCCGCATCGCGTTGCGGCGGATCAGGCCGGGCTGATCCCGTTCAACAAAATGAGGCCCTCCGCCGCGGTGGGCGACGGTTCGGATGGAATATGCGGGTTGGGTGCGAAGATGGTGTGGCGATCGGTGCAGCCCCTGGGCCGTTCGGGGTCCGAGCCGTGGGGAATATTCCGTCGAATACTCGCCGATAGAACGTCGCGTTGCACGTTGTGTGATAATCCGTCCTGCCGCAGGCCAAACCCGCGACGGCGGCCCGCGACGGCGGGGTGTTTCCTCGTCCGGCTATTGCGCGGTGGGGGCGCGGCCCAGTTCCTCGAAGTACCGACGGATCAGATATTCGTAGTCCTTGGTGTAGCCCTGATTGCGTTGATCGAGTTGGTCGCGACGAACCGGGGTGGATGCGTCCGAGCCATCGAACTTCAAATCGGGCGGGCTCTGGCGTACGACGTCCTGTCCGGGGCGCGACTCGCGTTTCTTGTCGAAGTCGCGCTCGCGCTGTGACCGTGCCGCATCGAGCAGCCTGCTGAGGATGCGTTCCTGCCGCTGCATTGTCTCCGGTGTGATCGTTCCGCTCCGCATTTCGTTGAGCACCTGGTCGATCTCCTTCGCGGTGCGCTCCAGGTCGCCAAGGACGTTCTTGCGTGTACCGCCGGATTCCCGTGCCTCCTTGTTCAGCTCGTCGAGCGACTTGCGGACATCCTCCTGCTGGCGTGTCAGGCGCCCCATGTTGCGTCCGTCCTTCCCCTGTGCGTCGCTCGTTCCCTCTCCTCCTTCGCCGTTGGTGCCGTCCTTGCCGTTGCGCCCCTGCTTTCCGTTCTTCCCGTCGCGCTGCTCGCCCTCCTCACCTTCCTGCTCCCCCTCCCCCTTGCCGTTCTTCTGCCCCTGTCCCTGCTGCTGCCCCTGTCCCTGTTGTTGGCCCTGTCCCTGTTGTTGGCCCTGTCCCTGTTGTTGGCCCTGCTGCCCCATCGCCTGATTGATCATCTGTTGCTGCGCGGCCATCTGCTGCAGGCGCTGCTGCATCGATCCCATCCCCATCCCCATGCCGCTCCCGTCGCCGTCCTTCTGTCCCTGCATCTGCCCGAGCGCCTGGCCCATCATCTTGGCGGCATTGTTCATGGAGCCCATCGCGCCCCCTTCCTGCTGCGATGCCGAGTTGCCGTCGCGCTGTTCCAGCGCGTTGCCGGCGTTCTCCATCTGCTGCATCGCGTTCCCCAGCTCCTTGCCCATCTCCGGCGTCACGGCAAACGTCTTCTGCCCGAGGCTCATCATCTGGTTGGCAAGGTTCTCCATCTGCTCCCTGAGCTGCGCCTGCTGCTGCGCCAGATCGCGGAACTGCTGGCTGTTCGGCGCGGTTGCTTCCGTTCGTTTCTTCAACTCCTCCTGGCGCTTCGAGAGATCGAGCAGGTCCTTCATGGACTTCTTCATGCGGTTCATCACTTCGCGCCGCCCGTTCTCCTGCATCTTCTTCTTGACGGCCTGCATCTTCTGCTTGAAGTTCTCGGCCGCGGCCTTGGCGCGATCCCCCTGCTGTTTCGCGTTCTGCATCTCTCCCTTCTGCATCTCGCTCGACGCCCCCTCCATCTCCTCGCGCGGGGAGTCCTTCTCGAGCGCTTCCTGGGCGGCCTGCATCTCGTCGCGCGGGGCTTCGTCGCCCAGCTGCTCCATCTGCTTGGTCAGGTCGCGCATCTCCTGCTCCATCCGCTCCGCGTTCTTCGCAAGACTCTGCTGGCGCTCGGCAAGCTGCTTCCGCATGGCGTCGTCCTTCGGATCGGTCTGCGCCATCTGCTCGTTCAGGTTCTGCTGCTGCGTCTTGAGTTCATCGGCGCGGCGGATCATCTCATCCACCTTCTGCTCGGCCTGCATCCGCTTCAGGATGTTCATCGTCCGTTCGATCGACTTGCGGAACTGCTCGTCGTTGTACTTGAAATTCTTCATGGCCTCGGCCAGCTCCTCCGGCGACATCTTCTGCATCTCGGATTGCAGCTTGCGCATCTGTTCGAGGAGGGCGGGATTCTTCAGCTCGTCGAACAGCTTCTGCAGGTCCATG
>CAZJYH010000587.1:0-3577 GCA_964549365.1 uncultured Alphaproteobacteria bacterium | reverse complement strand
AAAAGTAGGCCACAAATATAACGGAATGGCCACAGATGCTTGATGCCCACGTAACACGGTCTCCGTTGGGCCGCGCACGCGTCGTGTACGAGACGCAGCAGGCCTCGATCGGCAACAAGCCGGGCACGCCGGCCGGTGGTGCCGTGTGTGTACGACATCATTCGACGCCGGGGTAACGAGGGATAGGGGGGGGGGATTGCGCGCGGTCATCGGCCGCGACGAGTCGACGGGCGGGGCTACAGAGCCGGGGCGGTCGTGGTCTGGGGGCGGTCGCCGGAGGCGCCGTCATCGGCCGATGGGGGACAGAGCGGCAGCCATCCCGGCCTGCCGAGAATTCGGCGGTACATCCTCGGCGGAATATCGAGCAGCGATTCGGCGCCGACCGGGGGGAGGCATGCACGGAGCCCCGGGATGTCGCCGCATTGCACCTTCGCCGCCCACTCCGGTTCGATGATCATCGAGCGGCCGAGCGCGACGAGGTCGACCCCGTCGGCGAGCACGCGCACGGCGTTGTCGGGAGTGTAGATCGAGCCGACGCCGATCACCGTCGCGCGCTTGCGGACGCGTTCGGCGATCAGCTTCGCTCGCGGCACGCGGTCACCGTCGGCACGGATGCTTCCGGCGAAGTAGTCGTTGGTGGAGATGTGGATCCAGTCCGGGCGGCAGGCCACGATCCCCTCGACGAGCTGCATCGTGTCGTGCAGCGAGATGCCCGGCTCCTCGATCTCTTCCGGCGACAGGCGATATCCGATCGCGAACGGCCGGTATGCATTCCGTCGGACGATCTCCTGCACTTCCTCCAGCACCGCGATGGGGAAGGCCGCGCGGTTCTCCACGGTGCCCCCCCATTGATCGGTACGCCGGTTGGCATGCGGTGAGAAGAACTGCTGCAGCAGGTAGGAGTTCGCGCCGTGGATCTCCACGCCGTCGTAGCCGGCAAGGATCGCGCGACGCGCGGCCTGGCCGAACGCCTTGATCGTCTCCTCGATCTCCGCTTCGTTCATCGCGCGCGGCACGTCGGCGCCCGCACGAAGGGCCGGCACCGCGCTCGGCGCAAGCGGCTCGTGGCCGAGGATCGACGCCGGCGACAGACGGCCGCCGTGATGGATCTGCAGCACCGCGAGCGCGCCCCCTCGCTTGATCGCCGTTGCGGCGGCGCGCAGGCTTGGGATCATCGCCTCGGTTGCGCAGCTCCATTGCCCGTCGAACGCATGCCCGTGATGAATAACGTAGCAGGCCGCCGTCATCACCATGCCCAGCCCTCGGGCGCGCCGTTCCAGGAAGGCGAGCTCCTCATCGGATATCGTGCCGTCCGGGTGGGATGAATAGGTGGTCATAGGGGCAAGCACCAATCGGTTCGGAAGAACCATGTGGCCCGTCGCGAACGTGTGAGGTTCGAAGAGCGCCGTATGCGTGGGGTTGAGCTGCACGGAGCCGATACCGATTGGGAGAATGCGTTGCCCTCGGCATGCCCACGATACCAATGCGATCGTTGGAAGGGCACGCCGCGAAGCGGCGCAAATATCTCACAAAGTTTCCGATACGCAGCCTCGGCCGCCGGATTGGCGAGGCGAACCTGTTTCTCGCGTCCGTTTTCCTATTTTCGGAGCTTGTTCAAGTTCCAAGGGCGAGGAGGCCCTCCACGTGTCGATACTCGAAGCTGCTCTTCTGGGCCTTGTGCAGGGGCTGAGCGAGTTCATCCCGATCAGTTCCACCGCGCACCTGACGCTCGTCGGACGGGCACTGCACCTGATCGACCCGGCCGCCCCGGAACGCTGGACCGCGTTCATCGCGGTGGTGCAGCTGGGCACACTGGTGGCGGTGCTGGCATACTTCCGGGGGGATATCGTGAACATCACGAGGGCCTTCCTGCGTGAGAATATCGCGCGCAGGCCGATCGCGCAGCAGTCCATCGAGTCGCGTACGGGCTGGTTCATCATCGTCGGCACGCTGCCGATCGTGGTGATCGGGCTGGCGTTGAAGAACGTGCTGGAGGGAGCGCTGACGAAGAACCTGATGGTGATCGGTTCGAGCCTGATCGGGCTCGCGGTGATATTGTGGATCGCGGAGCGGACCGCAAAGTTCACGCGTTCGATCGGTCAGGTGGGATGGCGCGATGCCGTGCTGGTGGGGCTTGCGCAGGTGCTGGCGCTGGTGCCGGGCTCCTCGCGCAGCGGCACCACGATCACCGCCGGGCTGTTCTGCGGGCTTACGCGCGAGGCAGCGGCGCGATTCAGTTTCCTCCTCTCGATCCCGGCGGTCGCCGCGAGCGGACTGCTGGAGTTGTTGCATGCGGTGAAGTATCTCGATCGCGATGGGCTGGCCGCGATGCTGATCGCAACCGTGGTGGCCGGCGTCAGCGGATACGTATCCATCGCGTTCCTGCTCCGGTTCCTGCGTAGCCACAGCACGAACGTGTTCATCGGCTACCGGTTGATTCTGGGCGCCTGCATTCTGGGTGCGATCGCGCTCAACTATATTGCGCCGTAGCGCGGCCCGCGCACGGTGCCATCATGAACTAACGGAACGAACGGAATGAGGACACGAATACAGGGTGCGGCGACGATTCTGGCGCTTTCGGTGCTTCTTGTCGCGTGCGGCAAAAAGGCCGGAGCCCCCGAGGGATCGGGCCCGAAGGCGATCGACACCGCGCAGCTTGCACCGCCTCCGACGCCGGCGCCGGCTCCCGCCGCCGATACCGTCAGGGCCGACACCGCCGTGCCGACGCACATTGCGAGGCTCGAGACATCGATGGGGAACATCGAGCTGGAGTTGTACGGCAACGATGCGCCGAAGACGGTGAAGAACTTTGTGGAACTCGCCGGGAAGAAGTACTACGACGGCGTGGCATTCCACCGCGTTGTGCCGAACTTCATGGTGCAGACCGGCGATCCGTTCTCGCGCGACAGCTCCGATCGGAGCAAGTGGGGGACCGGAGGGGAATCGATCTACGGCCCGACGTTCGCCGACGAGCTGGACCACTCGAAGCCGAGCGCGCAGCGCGGTTACGTGACCGGCACCGTCGCGATGGCAAACGGCGGACCCAACACCAACGGCAGCCAGTTCTTCATCGTGTTGAACACGATGGGGGCGGCGCATTTGACGTTCAACTACACGATCTTCGGCGCCGTGCGTTCCGGCATGGACGTGCTGCACAAGATCGAAGAAACCGGCAGGGCCGGCGAGAAGCCGGAACACCCGGCCGTGATGAAGAGCGTTACCGTGACGGAGGTGCCGGGTGTCGGCGCGAATCCTTCCGTCAAATAAACGTCGGGCGGCCGGCGACGTCTTGCCCACAATAACGCCGAATCGGGGGACGTCTCGTTCCCGTGCCGGCACAACGACGAACGCAATTACGAACGTATCCACAGAAACGGAAATACAGCAACCATGAGAACAATCATGTCTTCACTCTTTGTGACCCTCGGATTGATGGGCGGCTTTGCAACGACGTCGGCGCAGAGCGCGCCGGAGGGAGCAGCGTGATGCACCGCAAGCTTGTGATCGTCGGCTCGGGCGCGGCGGGCTTGGCCGCCGCGATCTACGCCGCCCGCGCCGACCTCGCCCCGCTCGTCCT
>CAZJYH010000586.1:0-3580 GCA_964549365.1 uncultured Alphaproteobacteria bacterium | reverse complement strand
GGGCGTCGAGCACAACGTGCAGGCCCTTGTCGCGAAACAGGTTGGCGAGATAGACCACATGGAAACCGCCCGCGGCCGAGCATCGCGGCACCGGCGGCGGCCAGGCCCCCAGATCGATGCCGTTCGGCACCACGCGCACGCGCTCGGAGGGGACGTACTCGCCGAACACATCGCGAACGCTCTCGCCGAGCACGAGCGCACGGCTCACCGGAGCAAGGCCGATGCGCGCAAGCAATCGCCCGGGCAGGCCGCAATCATGAATCAGGTCGAAACGCCCGGCACGCAGATGCACCAGCACCCGCGCCCCCACCATTCGCGCCGGCAGGATCATGCAGGCGTCGCGGAGGAACCCCCACATCCCGCGCGCGATCGAGATGTAGACGGCGTTCGGTCGTCGTCGGAGAATGCGCCACCAGAACTCGAAGAGCTGCGAAAATGCCTGCCCGACGTTGTGGAGCGTGAAGCGGCCGATGTCTTTCTCACCATCGGCGTCACACGTGTCGAGGAGTTCCAGGCGAAAGGCTTCGGCGATCACGGCGGACGCCATGAGCCGTTCGGTAGCAACCGCCGGTCCGATATACGGTGGCGGAAGCGGCCCCACGATGAGCAGCATGGGCCGTTGCTGCGAGGGTTTGATGTTGGATGCCACGTCTTCCCAGCTGGACAATGGTACGGTACGACTCATCCATATGTATGTCGTGCGAGCTGCGAATCCCTGACGGAACGGCGCAGCTCCCCGAGGAAGGGCGCGCGCTCCTTACGGCGGAAGCACGCACCGCACTGCGCAAACATAACGCCTGGCGCTTTCATGGAGCGTCAATAGATTTGTCGCCCTCGCTCGGGCCGCCCGCCCCATCGCGCGGCGCAGGCCCGGCTCATCGGCCAGACGGGCGATCGCCGCCGCGTACGCCGGCCCGTCGCGCGGGTCGAGCGCGAAGCCGGTCTCGCCGTGCACCACAACATCGGCGGTGCCGCCGGAGTGCGTGGAGGCGATCACCGGCAGCGCCGCGGCAGCCGCCTCCGACATCACCAGCCCGAACACGTCGATGAACGACGGGAAGAGGACGGCGTCGGCGAAGGCGTAGAATATCGGCAGCTCGTCCTGTTGAATGTAGCCGTGAAAGCGCACGCGGCCATCGAGGCCGAGCGCGGCAACCGTCGCGCGGTGCGCCGCCTCGCGGGGTCCGGTTCCCACCAGATGCAGCACGATATCGCGGCGCCCCATCGCGGCCAGCGTTCGAAGCGTTGTGGTGATCCCCTTCCCCGGGATCATGTAGCCCACCAGCAACAGATGGCAGGCGATGAACCCGCCGTCGGTGAACCCGCCGTCGGCCGGCTCGAACGTCGCGCGAAACCGAGCGGCCGAACCGTCGGCGCGAAGCGCGTCGACGCGCTCGCGGAAGAACTCCGTGTCCACCACGTTCAACCCCTCGGTCACCCGCTCGGCCGGAACTCCGAAGCTCCGCACGTACTCCGCCGAGCGACGGCCGTAGGTCAGGAAACCGTCGGCGAGCCTGAAGAACGGCCGGCGCACCAGCGCGCGCAGCCAGGGATACGAACGGACCGCCGCGGCGGCCTCGGTTTCGCCCGTGAACAACACCGTGCGGATCCTGTGCAGCACGCAGTAGAGCAGCAGACGCAGCGCCGGCGGATCCATCGCCCACGCGAGCACCACAACCGACGGGCGCAGCCGTTCGATGGCCAGGATGACCTCGGTGATCGGATCGCTCGATCTGTTCAGCGTGTGGGGGAACCCGTGCAGATCGTCGCCGGTGATCTTCCACTCGCGCGGGCGCTTCCCCTTGCCGAGGAAGAAGACGTGAAAGTCGAGCCCCTCGGCCTCCAGCGCGTCGCGGACCGCGCGCAGATACGGCAGCCGGTACGGCGTGGGGATGTTCGTGACGTGCAGCACCGGGCCGCGCGCATCCGTACGGCTCATCGCGCCGCCTCCTCGTGGGCGTGCGCGTCGATCGCGGCGCCGGCAAGCACGGCATCGATCGCCTCGACCCAGCGCGCCGCGCTCGTCTCGGTGGAGAGCCGCTCGCGATACAACGCCAGCGACGCCGACGCCATCCGCGCGCGCAGTTCCGGGTCGTCGGCGAGCGAAGCGACCGCCCGGGCGAACGCATCGGCGTCGAGCGGGTTCACCACCAACCCGTTGACGCCGTCCTCCACCAGATCGATCGTCCCGCCGGCGAGGCTCGACGCCAGAACCGGCAGCCCCGCGGCCACCGCCTCGGCCATCACCAGGCCGTACACCTCCACCGTCGACGGGAACACCAGCACATCGGCCGCGGCGTAATACAGCGGCAGCTCGGCGCTCTGCCGATAGCCGTGGAAGAAGACGGTCGAGGAGAGCCCGGCCCCCTCGACAAGCGCTCGCATCGCGGCCTCGTCCGGCCCGGCCCCCACCACGTGCAGGGCGACGTCGGCGCGCGCAAGACGCCGCATCATCTCGATCGTGCCGGCCAGCCCCTTCTCGCCGTGCAGATACCCGACGAACAGAAGATGGCACGCGAAGGCGCCCCCCGCCGCCGTGCGGAAGCCGGAGCGGAATCGCTCCGACGCGCCGGAGGCGCGCAGGGCCGCGGCTCGTTCGTTGAAATATTCCGGTTGCGCCACGTTGGTTCCGGTCGTGATGCGCGCGGCCGGCACGCCGCACGAGGTCAGGTACTCGCTCGCCCGCGTCCCATAGGTGAGGAAACGCGCGGCCAGGCGAAAGAAGGGCTCGCGAAAGATGCGCCGCAGACGGGGCATCGGGTTGTTGCGCGCGCTCTGCAGCGTCTCGCCGCTGACCACGATGCACGGAATGCCGCGCCGGCGAAGCGCGAGCAACAGACGCAGCGCAACGTAGTCCATCGCCCACGCGATGACGACGGCTTCCGGGGCGAACGCGCGCGCGTCGCGGAGCACGCACCGAATCGCGCGCCGGTCGCGACCGGCGCGCGTGGCCGCCTCGGCGGGAGCGGGCGTGCAGATCGCGTGGCGCAGGCCGCGCAGCTCTTCGGGAGCGATCGTCCAGGAGCGAACGCTCTTGGCGTAGCCGAGGAACAGCACGCGCAGCGCACGGCCGCGCTCTTCGAGCATCGCGTCGATCCGCCGGTACAGCGGAAGGCGGTACGGCGTGGGAAGGTTCGTGACGAGGAGGATTCGTGCCATCATGGAGAAAGGCCGCGCGTGTCGGCACGCGTTCGGTCATGCCGGAGCAACGGCGCCCGCATCAACGTTGTATGCGCCGCCGACGCCGGGGATCGTCGGGATCGGTCTCGGGCGATTCCTGCATCTGCTGATACTGCTGCGCGGCCTGTTGATGCCGCCACAGAAGGTACTCCGTGCGTTGCTGGTGCACGAGCGTGCCGACGGTCCAGAACAGGAGCCATATCGGGATCGTGACGCGCGCCACCTCGAGGTAGTTGTCGAGGGGCGAGATCAGGCAAAGATACGTGACGCCGATCGCGAGGGCCGCGGCGAGCGGCAGAACCAGCGGATCGCGCGTGCGCATCGCGAACTTGAGATACCGGAAACTGCGGCGGACCAGCACGCCGTAGATCACCAGCATGAAGATCAGCCCCGGGATGCC
>CAZJYH010000585.1:0-3592 GCA_964549365.1 uncultured Alphaproteobacteria bacterium | reverse complement strand
GGCAAGCTTGTCGGAGGAATGCTGCGTGATGAAGTCCACCACGTCGGTGAACTGCTTCTTCTCCGGCATCGCCAGCACCGGAACCTCACACATCGCCACAAGCTGGCGCTGGAGGTCGTTCAACATGCGGACATGCTTGTGTCCGAACTCGAGCGCCTCGATGAAGAGCTCCTCGCTGATCTCCTTCGATTCGCCCTCGACCATCACGAGCGAGGCATCGGTTCCGGAGACCACGATCTCAAGCTTGGAATCGGCAAGCTGCGCGATCGTCGGGTTGATGACGAACTGGTCGTCGATATAGCCAACGCGGACGTTGGAGATCGGTCCGTTGAACGGCATGCCCGCCAGCATCAGTGCGCAGGAGGCGCCCACGGCGCCGAGCACGTCGGAATCGTTCTCGCGATCGAACGAGTAGACGGTGCAGATCACCTGCGTTTCGTATGTCCACCCCTTGGTGAACATCGGGCGGATGGGCCGGTCGATCAAACGGGCCGAGAGAATTTCCTTTTCGCTCGGGCGAGCTTCGCGCTTGAAGAAACCGCCGGGAATCTTTCCGACCGCGGCGAACTTCTCGCGATACTCAACCTGGAGCGGCAAAAAGTCGATCCCTTCGCGCGGTGCACTCGATGCAACGGCAACGGCGAGCACCATGGTATCGCCGTATCGGACCATGACCGATCCATTGGCGAGCTTTGCCAGGCGGCCCGTCTCGAGCGAGAACGTCTTGCCGCCGAATTCCATCTGAACTGTTTTCATTATGTCCTCTGACATTTCTGCCTCGGGGCCAACTCCCCGAGCCACAACAACAACTGTAGGGCACGTGATAGCTGGACGTGCCTTCCGCCGCGGCTGTTACTGTGTGAAGTGCGGCGGATGCTAAAAGGCGAAAGCGCCGTGGTCGGATTGTTGACCACGGCGCCTGTCGCGCAAGAGAGATTATCGGCGAATACCGAGCTCCGCGATGATTGCGCGGTAGCGGGAGATATCCTTACGCATCAGATAGTCCAGAAGCGACCGACGCTTGCCCACCATCTGCATCAGGCCACGAAGAGAATGCTTGTCCTTCTTGTTCTTCTCCAGGTGCGGCGAGAGGATGTTGATATGGGCCGTCAGGATCGCGATCTGCACCTCCGGCTTGCCGGTATCATTGGCGTGATCGCCGTGCTTCCGCACAAGTTCAGCCTTGCGCTCCTTGGTCATTGCCATGGGTGTTCTCCATGTTATGTGATTTCGTGACGCCTCGAGTGGTGGCCACAAGTCACGAGCTGTGGCCGGGTGGCTCCGTTGCCGGAACCGAAGCCGGGAGAACAAGCTCCCTGCCCCTTCCCCGCTCGTCTGAATAAGCGGGAAACTTGGATGTTCGTTGTACGGGCCGTTCGCGCTTGGCGCGTAGTACTTGGCACGCTCGGCCCTGTGGGCCTCGCTGCAGTACTTGGCTCTTGATTGGACAGTGCACCACCTATAGCCTTGGCATGCACCGAACGGCCTGCAGCTTTCTAAGCTCTAAGCTCTAAGCTCTAAGCTCTAAGCTCCCGGCGATGCAAGCGTTCATGGGATGCTTCTACGGTTTGCAGACCGCACGATCCCGCTCCAACTGCTCGAGGAACTCCGCTGCCGATGCGAACTTTTGCTCCGAACGTACAAACTTACGGAATAGAAGATTCACGGAACGGTCATAAATGTCCGTATCGAAATCGAACAAATTCGCCTCGATCGTCCGCTGCGTCGCGTCGGTGAAGGTCGGGCGCAGGCCGATGTTCGCCATGCCGTTGAAGGATTCGCCGTCGAGCTCCAGGCCCACGCAGTAGACACCGTTGGCCGGAACCAGCTTCGATGCCTCCAGCGGCCGGATGTTCGCCGTGGGTATGCCGAGCGTGCGGCCGCGACCATCGCCGCGCACCACCGTTCCGTGCAGCCCGTAGGGGCGTCCGAGATAATCCGTCGCCTTGTCGAGGTCGCCGCTCAGCAGCGCGCGCCGGATCTTGGTGGAGCTGATCGCCTCGTCGCCGACCAACAGCGGGCCGATCTCCGTCACACCGAAGCCACGCTCGGCGCCCATTGCCCTCAGCGCCTCGGCATTCCCCTCACGATTTCTGCCGAAGGCATGATCGTGCCCCACCACCATGTGGACCAGGCCGGCATCGGCAATCAGCCGTTCACAGAACTCGTGCCACGGCGTCTCGGCAAACTCCCACGTGAACGGGATCACCGCCATCGCGTCGACACCCAGGCGCCCGAACTCCGCGACGCGCTCGTCGATCGTCGTCAGGATCGGCACAGGGTCGCCCGTCTTGCGCAGCACCTCCTGCGGATGCGGATCGAACGTGACCACCATGCTCCGCGCGTCGAGTGAACGCGCAGCTCCCACCAGCGCATCGATGATCAACCGATGGCCGCGGTGTACGCCGTCGAACGTGCCGATGGTTATCACGGTACGCTGACCGCGCGGGATATCGTCCAGAGATTGATAGAGCTTCATCGTTCGGAACGGTCGTCTTCGCGCCGTGCTGCTTCGGTGAGTTCAGCGATCGTGATAGCGTCGGCAACATCGAACTCGCCGCTGTGCGTGCGGCGCAACGCGGCCAGATGAGCACCCGGACCAAGCCGTGTGCCGAGATCGCGGGCAAGTGAGCGGATATAGGTTCCCTTCGAGCATTCCACGAGGAATCCAACGTCGGGAGGATCAACGTGCGTGATGTCGAAGCGATAGACCGTGATCGCAGCCGCGCCGACCTCCACCTCCTCGCCTCGCCTGGCGATCTTGTACAGCCGTTCGCCTCGCACCTTGCGGGCGGAGAACATCGGGGGGCGCTGCAGCCCTTCGCCGACGAAGCCGGCGGCCTCGGCACGAATGCGATCGGCGTCCAGGTCGGCCGTGGAGGACGTCGTCAGCACCTCACCCTCTGCGTCATCGGTCGTCGTCGTCGCACCGAAACGGATCGTGCCGGTGTAGGTCTTGCGTCCCCCCTGAATCCGTTCGGCAAGCTTCGTCGCGCGGCCGAGGCAGATCACCAGCAGGCCGGTCGCCATCGGGTCGAGCGTGCCGGTGTGCCCCACCTTCTTCACGCGGAGCAGATTGCGGGTTTTGGCGACGACGTCGAACGAGGTCCAGCCGGAGGGTTTGTCCACCAGAAGCAATGCGCCCGTTTCGGGGATCGGCTGTTGAAGCATCTCGCGATACGTCGCGCGCGTGCCCACCGGCACCCCTTCGAACATCTCAGGCATCGGCCTCCCCTGACCCCTCGGTCGCGCCGTCCGGATCGCTCCGGCGCAGCCCCCGTGCCTCATCATCGCGGCGAACGCGATCGAGCAGCTTGTCGATATGCTCCACCGCGTCGAGCGTATCGTCGCGGTAGAAGCGCAGCTCCGGCAGGAATCGCATGCTGTTGATCCGCGAGGCCAGCTCACGCCGGAGTTCCGGCGCGTGCGTGTTCATCCGCTTGACCTGGATGTCCGGATCGGTCGCGCTGCGGTAGATGCTCACATACACCTTCGCGATGCGGAGGTCCGGCGACATCTTCACCGAAACGATCGTCACCATGCCGTCCAGATACTCCGGCGGGCTCCGCTGCAGCAGGTAGCTCACCTCGAT
>CAZJYH010000584.1:0-3594 GCA_964549365.1 uncultured Alphaproteobacteria bacterium | reverse complement strand
CCGCTGGTTCAAGATGACGAACTGGACCGGCAACCCGCAGTTCGACCCGATGCTCGCCAACGTTCGCGGTGACGGCATCGGCGTGTTCGGCACGGCGTCGAAGATCACGAAGACGATGTTCATATTGATGAATGACCGGTAGTTGGTGAACAGAACCTGAATGAACATCGGCGGAGCCTGCGAGAGTCACCCTTTCGCAGGCTCCTGCGTTTCGAAGGCGCCGATCTCCACGCGCTCGCTACCGCACCACACTGAGCCGCCGCACCCATCGGTCCGACGGCGTGACGAGCGCGAGGGCGTAGACGCCGGAGGGAAGCGCATCGATGTTGAACGTGGCCTCGCGAAGGCCGGGCGCTTCCTCGGCATCGAGGAGGGTGCGCACGGTTCGGCCGAGATTGTCCAGCAGCAGCAGGCGCGTTCGCCCGCGCTCGAGAAGCCCGTACGCAACCGTGATCGCCCCGCTCGCCGGGTTCGGACGCACGGCCTTCAACCCGGCAACGCCGGTGCTGATGAGCCGCGGACCTCCTTCGATGCAGATGCCGTCCAGACGGAACAGCCCGTCGTGCGTGGTGCTCACGGCGTTGCCGTCGGTCCAGACGAAGCTCTCCATCACGATCGGTGTGACGTCGCTGTCGCCGAGGGTTGCGCTGAACTCCAGGCGCGCGATCTCCCCGGCAACCAGGCCGACCGGGCGTTCGCCGCTGATGCTGATGATGCGCTGATTGCCGTTCACCGTTCCGGTCGGCGTGGCCCCCTGGGGCACGAGCAGCGTTCGATTGAACCGCAGCGTCGCGGTGAAGTTCCGCAGCCGCCGATCGTCCAACGCGTGCGATGCGTCGAGCATGATCGGCACGGAGAACGTCTCTCCGGCGCGCGCCTCCGCGCTGCCCACGGTCACCTCGGCCGATGCGCTCGTCACCGCGAACGGAAGCGAGGTCGCGGTGCAGCCGTTGGCATCGGTGATCGTCACCGTGTAGTTCCCCTCCCGCGCCGCGTTCAGCGTCTGCGCCGTTGCGCCCGCGATCGGGCTCCCCTCGTACGCCCATTGATACGAGGCGGCGGGATCGCTCGTCAGAATGCTCGACGACTCGGAGATGGCCGGTGCCGGCGGCGGCGGGAAGATCGTCACGCGAACGGCCGGCGAGGTTCCGGCGCAACCGCTCGCGGTGGTGACCGCAACGCTGTAATCCCCCGCGGCCTTGACCATGATGGCGGGCGTCACGGCGCCGTTGGACCACGCATAGGTGGCGAAGCCCGGCGGCGCCTCCAGCAGCACGCTGTCCCCCGCGCAGAAGCTCGTGGGCCCGCGCGGCGTGACGACGGCCGAGACCGTCGAGGCAACCGTCACATCGACCGGCGGCGACGTCCCGGCGCAGCCGATCGTGTCGGCGACCGTCACCGAGTAGCTCCCCGCCGCGCCCACGCGAATGCTGTCGGCGGTCGCGCCCGTCGACCAGAGGTATGCCGAAAATCCGGCCGGCGCACGGAGCGTGACCGAGTCGCCGAAGCAGAAGCTCGTGGGTCCCTCGGCGGTGATGACCGGAGCGGGGGGCGTGTTCACCGTGACGGCCACCGGCGCCGAGCGGCCGTTGCATCCCTCGGGCGTGAAGACCGCCACGTCGTAGGAGCCGCCTCGCCGCACGACCAACGCCTGCCCGGTGTCGCCGGTGGACCAGACGTAGCGGTAATACCCGGCGCTTGCCTCGAGCACGACGGTATCCCCATCGCAGAAATGCGTGCGGCCGTTCGGCACGATCCCCGGCCGCGGCTGCCGCACGACGCGCACGAGCAGCGCCGCCGATGTTCCGGTGCAGCCGTTGGAGTCCACCACCTCCACGCGATACTCGGCCGAGTCGCCCACGCGGACGCGCGGCCCTAGGGCGCCGTTGGACCAGCGATAGCTGCGATAACCGGCGGGCGCCTCGAGATCCGCGCTGTCGCCGGCGCAGATGTTGACGCTGCCGAGCGCGCGGATAATCGGAGCCGGAGGCGGCAGCACGCCGACCGTCACCGGCGCGGAAACCTTGGTGCATCCGGGCTCGCCGACGGTGACGCTGTAGCTCCCCGGCGCCCGCACCACGATGCTGCGCGTTGCGGCATTGTTCGACCATCGGTAATAACTCGCCGCAACCCCGGCGTCGAGCACCACGCTGTCCCCCTCGCAGAAGTTGAGACTGCCGGTCGACTGAATCACCGGATCGGCGATATCGATCACGTCCACGCGCACCCGCAGCGTGTAGAGGAACGTTCCGCATCCGAGGTTGTCGCGCACCGACGCGGTGTACACGCCGGACTTCCGCACGACAATGCTCTTGGCGTGCACGCCGTCCTGCCATGTCACGTCGCCGTCGAGGGTCGGCACGCGGAGCACCACGCTGTCCCCCTTGCAGATGGTGAACACGGTATCGGCGAGCGCCACGTTGACGCTGGTGGTCTTCCACGAGAGGATATCGTGGGTCTCCCAGGCGGACTGCGTGGCGCCGGTGAAGCCGAGCCATGCGCGCCCGTCCCCCGGGCCGAGCAACGAGTCCAGATCGACGCGCGTGCGCAGCACGGGATTGGCACAGCCGTCGAAGAAGACGGTGAGCGTCTTGGACCAATACTCCACCACCACATTGTGCGTGGTGCCGTTGCCGAACGTCGGAACGTTTCGTGCGATCGCCAGCGACCAGCCGTGATCGGAGCTGTTGGGGAACTTGCCGCGCGTGTTGACGGAGATGTGGTTGCCGTTCGGATCGCCGTTGGAGGAGAAGCCGTCGTCCCAGGTATCGAACTCGATCGCGAGGCTGCGCGGGATGCCGTCGTAGCCGATGCTGCCGCCCGCGAAGCCGATGGCCGAGTCGCCGACGCGCTGGATCACGAACGCGAAGCCGTCGCCGCCGTTGGCGGTGCCGTCGGACTGCCCCCCTGGAGCGAGCATGCGGAACGAAAAGGTGGAGATGAACCCGCCGCTGATGTACTGGGGTTCGCGAAACCAGGCGGCGCCCACCTTGTCGGCGTTCGCGGGCGTCAGCCGCAACACGTTGCCGGGAGCGGTCCCGGCGGTGCCGACGAGGCGCAATCCGGCCGTGCTCGCGAAATCGTTGAAGCCGATCTGCGCGAGCAGGCGCGTGTGCGCAAGCATCGGCATGAGGAAGGTCAATGCCACGGCCGCGCGGAGTACGATGGTGCCGGCACGAATCATCGCATCATCTCAACAGTATCGATACGCCGCTCCGATCTCGTTATTCGTCCATCGATTGCGAGGCGCGGATAGTGTCTCGCGGCTCCATGCCTCGAAGAAATTTCGACCGATCTCGCACCCCTTCAGGGTGCCGATCATTGGGGAGCACGGTTGCGCGGTGGTGTCGATTCGCTCGACCACCCGCTAAAAGCTGCGAACCCTCCGGGTTCAGGGAACCGCCTCACTGTTCTCTTCTCTCCTCGTTCTGCTCTCTTCACTTCTGACTTCAGCACTCCGACTTCAGACTTCCCCCTATCCCATCCCCTCCAGATAATCCAGATCCTTGCCGAAGGTCTCCTTCATGCCGCCGAGCGCTACGAAGGCGATCCCCACCACCGCCACGCCCATCAGCGCGCCGGTGAGCGTCACGC
>CAZJYH010000583.1:0-3597 GCA_964549365.1 uncultured Alphaproteobacteria bacterium | reverse complement strand
CCCTGTTGCACGCTTTCTCGACGCTGATCGGTGCGGTGCACGGATGGCGGTCGATCCGGCAAGTACGCAGGATATTGGTCTACAAGCTGGATCATTTGGGCGATGTGCTCCTGGCAACGCCCGCGCTGCGTGCTATCCGGAGGCGTTTTCCCGAAGCGGAGATCAAGATCGTGGTGGGCGAGTGGAGCCAGACGGTGCTTCAGAACAACCCCAACGTCGATGAGATCGTCGTGTACAACAGCAAGGAGTTCGCCCGATATCCATACACCGCGCACAAGCTCAGCGATCTCAAGCGAAGGATCGGCGACTGGACGCCGGATCTCATCATCGGTCTGCGCGATGACTGGCGGACCGTTACGGACGGCTTCTTCACGTCCGCGCGCCGGATCAATCGCGGGCGTGTTCACTTCCGCCAATGGCTCGAACGCAAGCGCACGAACGGGCCGCACAGTCACGAGGTGAAGCGCCTGTGGTCCATTCTGGCGCCGCTCGGCATCGAACGTGAGCCGGTGGAACGCCTGGAGTACTGGGTGAGCGATGCCGAACGGAAGGATGCGTCCGAGTTCATGCTGGCACACGGCATCGAATCCCCGTTCGCGCTGATCCATGCGGGCACTTCGGTCCCGCTCAAGGAGTGGTCGCTCGACCGCTTCGCCGAAGCGGCCCGGCACATCTCCGCCGTCCATGGTTTGCAGATCGTGCTGATCGGGGCGCCGGAGGAGGTGGACCGTTCGTCCGATCTGGTTTCGTTGATTCGCGATCTGGCGCCGGTGGACATCTCCGGGAAGCTGAATCTGCGCGGCACTGCCGCGTTGATGGAGCGCGCCTCGCTCTATCTCGGCTCCGACGGCGGTGCGATGCACGTGGCGTCGGCCGTCGGCACGCCGACCGTGGGGCTGTTCGGCCCGGGCTCGTACCACATCTTCCGGCCGGTGGGGCGGCATGCCGCCGCCATCTCGCACCTGTTCCCGTGCAGCCCGTGCACCATGACAACGTGCGTCCGGCCGCTGGATACCTGCATGCAGGCGATCAGTGTCGATGAGGTGCTGCTGGAAACCGGCAAGCTGATGAGCCGTGTGCACACCGCACCGTCGAACATCGTGCTCACCCATCAGTCCCCGCTCTGAGCGCGCATCCCCTCCGCGCGCACGTCCCCATCATCCTTCTCTGAACCCGTTCTTCCCGCTTCGGCCGTTCGCCTTCTCGATACCATTGCCGTCTTCCCGGCGAACCGTCCCGTCAACCGACCGATGCCGGGATGTGATATGTTCACGCCGGGGCTCGCGTCCGCTCCGTGTGGGGGCATTGCGGGGTTTGATCGATGATCCGGAGCGAGCGGGGTACACCGGGACAAACGAAAAGGGCGGCCCGATGGAACCGCCCTGTCGTTCATGCCGTTGTGCCGTCGTGCGACGTCGATCAGCCCTGAACCTTCACCACCTTCACGCTGGTGACGTAGCTGTCCTCGGAGAAGAGCGAGCAGATGTAGATCCCCGGGATCACCGGGTTGCCCGCCTCGTCCTTCCCATCCCAGTAGATATCGTAACGTCCCTGGGCGTGTTCACCCTCGAACAGCACCTTGATTCGCTTGCCGAGGATATCGTGCACGGCGATGCGGATCTGCCCGGTACGGGGCATCGTCAACTGAAACGTCGTCCCGTTGGTGAACGGGTTGGGGTAGACGGCGCGCATCGAGACGGCCCGCTCATCGGCGGGGAGTTCCCGTGGGGAAAGTGCCGGGATCGTAAGCCCGGCAAGCAGCAGCGCAACGAGAGGTAAGAGCCTGTTCTTCATAGTTCGCTCCGTTCAAAAGCACCATAATCACGGCCGCAATATACAACCCACGGTCTCAATAGATCTTCTCCATCGACTCGGTTCTTGCGCGTCAACGGAGATGGCCGGTTCGGGGCGCGATCCTCAATGGGTGCCGACCCGCATTGCGACGCCCGCGCGGCTCAAAGGTTCCTCGATGGAGCGCGCGGCAGGCCGTCACGACAGGCCGCCCCGCCTGCTTGAACCGAATCGTTACATGACCGATAGCGGCGAACGTCGTGTCGCGAGCCGGCCGTATCGCCCGGTGCGGCGTCGACGATCGTGTTTGTGTCGGGAGAGCACGGAACGGATTCGGCGTACGTGATGTTGTGCACGATCGTGCGCACTTCAACGCGGAGGCGCTTCGGGATTCAGCGATTTCCCGTGCACGTACCGTGCGCATCGATTGCGATCGGGAGTGTCGCGCGCTCGGTTCCCCACGAGAATTTCGTGCGGACGCGCGCGCAAATCACATGGGAATACGGTCATCTCACGTGCGGACATCATCGGGCGAGTTGCGCGGATTCCATCATGTGCGGACCAAAGAAACAAACATTATGCGTAGTTGTTCGCATATGGCTCCCTATATTTGTCGCAATTGTAAAATGTCGGGGAGCCCTCCCAGGCAGGTAATTCGGACGTAACAGGAGAAATGCATGGCAACTTCAGCATCAGGTGGATCTCGATTGTTCAGCGAGTTCGCCTCACAGCTGCTCTCGCAGCTCGGGACTATCTTCGAGAACATCACGGTGAGTCGTGGATATCCGATCGCTGAGTTTCCCGGGAGCGACTCCAACTTCGTCTACGTCCTGTATACTGCCTCGGGCACGCCGCTGACGATCGGTTCGGTGGTGAACTCGATGGACAAGCGCGCGTTGGCCGCGACGGCAAAAGAAGTGCGTGATCTCGCCGCCGCCGGAATTGCCGCCACCTTCCGCATTGTTCAGACCGATTCCGAAGAACTTGCCCTGAACGTGGAGCGGATCGTGCGCGCATTGTTCGGCGCGTCGCTTCCGCTTTCGCGCCCTGAGTCGGCGCCGGCTGCAGCGCCCGCGCCTGCGGCCGCACCGGCAAAGCGTCGTGGCCGTCCGCGCAAGAATGCATTGGCCGGTCCGGCGAAGCGCCGCGGTCGTCCGCGCAAAAATCCGGTCGAGGGAACCGAGTCGGCGCCGGCGAAGCGTCGTGGTCGTCCGCGTAAAAATCCGGTCGAGGGGACCGAGGCCGGTCCGGCAAAGCGTCGTGGCCGTCCGCGCAAAAATCCCGTTGACGCTCCGGTTGCCGCCCCCGCGAAGCGCCGTGGTCGCCCGCGTAAAAACCCGGTCGATGCAACGCCGGCACCGGCAAAGCGCCGCGGTCGTCCGCGCAAGAATCCGGTCGAGGGAGCTCCGGCGCTCGCACCGGCAAAGCGCCGTGGCCGTCCGCGCAAGAACCCCGTCGACGGCGTCGTCGCAGCGCCGGCAAAGCGCCGCGGCCGTCCGCGTAAGAACCCGGTCGAGGGAGCCGCAGCGCCGGCCCCGGCAAAGCGTCGCGGTCGTCCTCGTAAGAACCCTGTCGAGGGGACGCCTGTGGTCGCGCCGGCAAAGCGTCGTGGCCGTCCGCGCAAGAATCCTGTCGAGGGTGCCGCCGCCGAGGCACCGGCAAAGCGCCGTGGTCGTCCCCGGAAGAATCCGGCAACCGCAGCGCCGGCCCCGGCAAAGCGTCGCGGTCGTCCCCGGAAGAACTCCGGCGATGGATCGAGCGCGGGCGAATAACCGACGACTGTCCACAAAATCAGCTCGGCGCGCC
>CAZJYH010000582.1:0-3600 GCA_964549365.1 uncultured Alphaproteobacteria bacterium | reverse complement strand
GACAACGTCGGCGAGTGGGCCGAAGTGGAGATGAAGCTCGCGAGCGACGAGGTCGACATTCTCCTGATCTCTCCCGAGCGACTGGCCAACGAACATTTCGGCGCGAAAGTGCTGGCACGAATCGCGGAGAGGATTGCGTTGCTGGTGATCGACGAGGCGCATTGCATTTCGGATTGGGGACACGACTTCCGTCCGCATTATCGGTTGCTGGAACGAATCGTCAGAATCCTGCCCGCTAATCTGCGACTGCTGGCAACCACGGCAACGGCGAACGACCGCGTGATCGAGGACCTTGCGGCCGTGCTCGGCCCAACGCTGAACATCGTGCGCGGACCTCTGGAGCGGGCCTCCCTCGCGCTCCAGACCATCCGTCTGCCGAGCCAGGCCGAGCGCCTCGCCTGGCTGGCCGAACAACTCGCCCTGCTGCCGGGCCACGGCATCATCTACACGCTGACCGTACGCGACGCGAATCAGGTGGCCGACTGGTTGAAATCAAGAGGCTTCAACGTCGAAGCCTATACCGGCGAGACGGGCGACAGGCGCGTTGAGCTGGAGCGGGCGTTGCTCGACAACCGCGTGAAGGCTCTCGTCGCGACAACCGCGCTCGGCATGGGGTACGACAAACCCGACCTTGCATTCGTTATTCATTACCAGACGCCGGGATCAGTCGTCGCGTATTATCAACAAGTCGGCCGCGCCGGTCGTGCCATCCAGGCAGCGTACGGAGTGCTGCTGAGCGGGCTCGAGGAGTCGGACATCACCGAGTGGTTCATCCGCACCGCCTTCCCAACGCGGGAGGAGGTCGCTCAGGTACTGCGCGCGCTCGAGGATGAGCCGAACGGGCTGTCGGTTCCTGAACTGCTCGGCCGGGTGAACCTGAGCGCGGGGCGGATCGAAAAGGCGATCACGCTCCTCTCGCTCGAATCACCGGCGCCGATCGCCAGGCACGAGGCCCGGTGGCAGCTGACGGCGGCAACCCTGCGCGAGACGTTCTGGGCGCGCGCCGATCGGCTTGCCACATTGCGACGGGCAGAGTGCCGACAAATGCAGGAATACGTCGACCTCTCCTTCGGCGATCACATGAGCTTTCTCGTACGTGCGCTCGACGGCGATCCCGGTTCCGTCACGGCGCCTCCCCTGCCGCCGCTGCCGACCGGTGCAGCGGATGCAACGGTTCGCGATGCGGTCGATTTTCTCCACCGCTCGAGCCTGCCGATCGAGCCGCGCAAGCGATGGCCCGCCGGAGGAATGCCCGGGTACAACCTTCGGGGCATGATTGCTCCCGAACATCAGGCGAGGAGCGGCAGAGCACTGTCCGTATGGGGCGACGCTGGTTGGAGTGAACTCGTCAGGCACGGTAAATACCGCGATGGTATTTTCGCGGATGACCTCGTCGGGGCATGTGTCGGGATGATTCGCGGCTGGAACCCACAGCCCGAACCTATGTGGGTCACCTGCATTCCCTCGCTCCGGCATCCGGATCTGGTGCCGAACTTTGCGGGACGGTTGTCCGACGCGCTCGGCCTTCCGTTCCATCCGGTCATCGCGATCACCGATCGCAGGCCCGAACAGAAGACGATGGCGAACAGCACACAGCAGGCGCGCAATATCGACGGCGCGTTCACGTTGGACCCACAACCGATCCCACACGGTCCGGTCCTCCTGATCGACGACATGGTCGATTCGCGCTGGACGCTGACGGTGGCCGCATGGTTGCTGCGCGCCGCCGGCAGCGGCGAGGTTTGGCCGATGGCGCTCTCTCAGACCGGACACGACTCATGACATCGACTCTCTCCCCAGACACACAGGCAATCCTGCTGTTGACCGCGCCGTTCATCGTCGCACGGGCATCGTCGTCGCCGGACCTGTTGACACCGGGCGAATACAAGCGCCTCGCCCGCAAACTCCATGAGATGGAACGCCGGCCGGCCGATCTCCTTTCGTCGGATGCGACCCACCTCCTGCGAGCCTGCCGACCACTGTTCGACGAAACCAGGCTGCAGCGCCTTCTCGAGCGCGGCTTCCTGCTCAGTCGGGCCGTGGAGCGTTGGCAGGCACGTGCTCTCTGGGTGGTGAGTCGTGCAGATGCCGAGTACCCGCGACGATTGAAATCACGATTGCGCGACGACGCGCCGGCGGTGCTCTACGGCTGCGGCGATATCGGCCTGCTCGAAACCGGCGGACTCGCCGTGGTGGGGTCGCGCCATGTGGACGACTCGTTGATCGAATACACAACGTCCGTCGGCCGCCTCGCCGCTCGTGCCGGGCGAACGCTCGTCTCCGGCGGCGCGAAAGGCATCGATCAGGCGGCCATGCACGGCGCGCTGGATGCAGGCGGCAGGGCTTGCGGTGTTCTCGCCGACAGCCTCGAACGAACCGCCATGAACCGCGAGCACCGGGATTTGCTGCTCGACGGCCGGCTTGTACTCGTCTCACCATACGACCCCGGCGCGGGCTTCAACGTCGGCAATGCCATGCAGCGCAACAAGCTGATCTATGCGTGCGCCGACGCCGCTCTGGTGGTGAGCGCCGATCTCAAGAAAGGGGGAACGTGGCAGGGGGCGCTGGAGCAGTTGAACAAATTCCGGTTTGTCCCGCTCTACGTTCGGTCACCCCATGAGGCTTCCGCTGCGTTGGACGCGCTTCATGAGAAGGGGGCGCTCCTCTGGCCGAACCCGCATGATCCCGAGACGTTCGCAAGCGTGTTCGATGCGCCCGCCGCGCCGGATACCGTCGCGGCGCCGCAGGGGCTCCCGCTCTTTCCGCTTGACGGGCAGAACGGCTCGACACCGACGGCCCCGGCCGTGGATGATCGGCCGGGGGATGAGGATGCCGAGGCGCCCCGATCGTTGCATCAGAAGCCCGAGGCACCGGCGGAGACGAACCGCGCGGCACGCCCCATCGAGACAA
Organism: uncultured Alphaproteobacteria bacterium; assembly: GCA_964549365.1. Taxonomy (GTDB): domain Bacteria; phylum Bacteroidota; class Ignavibacteria; order OLB7; family OLB7; genus JAFDZV01. Next base: position 690 of record CAZJYH010000582.1, on the reverse strand, counting down.
CTCCGGCGGAGGAGGTGTTTGCGGCCGTGCGCGATGCGATGCGGCACCTGCTGCAAGCCCCGTTGAATGACGCTCAGGTGGCAGAGGCGCTCGACGTTTCCAACGCACAGGCGCGGGCATGGCTGCAGCGGCTGGTGGAGGAAGGAACTCTCGAGAAGCTGAAGAAACCGATTCGATATGTCCACCGGTCACAACTGCTCCCTCTCGGCGAGGAAACACGGGGCAATCGATCGCGGCGCACGAGGCGTCGCGCGCTCCCCGTTTCCGCGCATCGTACGAACGATGGAATCGAACCCATGACCGTCCCATTCAACCCCGGAGATCCCACATGATCGAGACGCCCGAGATCACGCAATCCGAGACACGGCTCGTCGCCTTCGTCCACCTGACGATCCCCCGCGAGGAGATCCGCAATGTGATGGGCCCCGGCATCACCGAGGTGTACGCGGTGCTCGGCGCGCAGGGGATCGCCCCGGCCGGGCCGTGGCTCAGCCATCATCTGCGGACGCCGTCGGACACGTTCGACTTCCGGATCTGCGTGCCGGTGAACGCGCCGGTGGAACCCTCGGGGCGCGTGCAGGCCGGAGAGCTCCCCGCGGCGAAGGTTGTGCGGACGGTGTATCAGGGACCCTACGAGGGAATCGGCGCGGCATGGGGTGAGTTCGGCGCCTGGATCGCGCGGGAGGAGAT
>CAZJYH010000581.1:859-3603 GCA_964549365.1 uncultured Alphaproteobacteria bacterium | reverse complement strand
TCCCCTTGGTGCCGGCCCCCTGCATGCGACGGAAGACGAAGATCCAGACGGCCAGCAGCGCGATCCACGGAAGGAAGCCGAGCGCCGGGCCCCACCAGTCGGTCCCCTGCTGCTGCATCGTGACGACGAGCCCCTGATCCACCCACTGCTTCTGCACGATGCCGTCGACGACGAGCAGCTTCGTGGAGATCGCCGCGGCCGGAACACGCTTCCCTCCTTCAACCTCCACGTTCTGTGTTTCCTTCAGTTCGCCGTGAAACTCGAAGTCGTTGAGCTGCGACTTGAAGACGACGGCCTTCTTGATCTGCCGCTCGTTCAACAACCGCTGATACTCGTTGTAGCTGACCGGCACCGGCTGGGAGCCGCCGTTCTTGACGATCATCACCACGACGATCGCGGCGAACGCGATCATCAACCACACCAGGACACTGCGCACGATGCGGTTGATATTCCCCTCCTCGTCGCCGTTGTTCGGCGGACGGCGGGGGGGAAGCGGACGCATCGGTTTGCGCTGATTCATATCATCGCTCATCGTAACTCTCGATCCTTTTCTAGGACATTCAACGGAAAAATCTGCGAGCGGCTCTAGGAGGCACCGTTCGGCGCGGCCTCGTGCACAACGGGCGAACGTTCGAGCGCGTAGATCGCCGGAAGGTTGCGGCCTCGGCCCCGGTAATCAAGACCGTACCCCACCACGAACCGGTTCTCGATCTCGATCCCCACGTACTCCGGAGCATGGCCGATCAGATCGGCCTCACGCTTGTACAACAACGTCGCTACCTCCACAACCGCGGCACCGCGCTCACTGTAATATTCGCGCAGGCGGGCGACCGTACGGCCGGTGTCGACGATGTCATCGACCAGAATGACGTTTCGCCCGGCGGGGAAAGTGCCGGGCTCCGCCGTAAAATTTATCGCGCCGCTCGAATCGAGGCCGCCGTGATAGCTCTCGACGCGCAGGTAATCGGCCTCGAGCGGAAACGACAGAAGGCGGAGAAGGTCGGCGTGAAGCGGCGCGGCACCGCTCAACACGCACACCACAAGCGGATCGGAATCGCGGTGCCGCTCGGTGATGCGCGCGGCGATATCGGCAACGGCCTCGGCGATCCGCTCGGCGGAGATCATCGGCACGAACCGCAGATCGCCGATCGCGATGGGCTCGCCGGCGGGCGCTTGCGGCTCCACGATCTCAGCCCCCGTTCCTGGCGACGCGGATCTCCAGGCGCAGAACGCTGCGCGTCTCGGGCCCTACCTTGTACCGATCGTCCAGCCGCATGCCGCACACCCAGATGACGGTGTCGCCGTCGGCAACCACCAGCACGTCGCGCTTCTTGTCGAGCGGCACCTTGCTGTCGATGAGGAAGTCGCTGATCTTCTTCTCACCGGTCATGCCGAGCGGACGGAACCGATCTCCCTCGCGCCAGGTGCGCAACGTGAGCGTCTGCGGCAAACGTTCGGCGTCGACATATTCGATGTTGCTGTTCCTGGTGAAGCGTACGTTGCCGCGCTCCATCAGGTCGGAGCTCAGCACGCCCAGCTCGGTCTGAACGGTCGTCCCCATCTGGAACGCCCGCTCCATCGGCAGCACGGGGGGCGGTTCGCAGCGCACGGTCAACGTATCGCGATCGCGAACGGCGTTCAGGCCACCACCGAGTTCCGCCTTCGAGCCGGTCTCCTTCCACATCAGGCCGAGCGTCCGCTCCAACGCGCCGTGCGAGACGGGGGGAATGTCGAACGTCTTCGAGATCATGCGCTGCACGATCTCGTTCTGAATCGCGGGGAGATAATGCTTCAGATGGTTGATATCGAAATCCACGCTCTCCGGGGTCTTGCCGAGCACCACCTTGCTGACGGCGAGCTCGACGGAGTGGCCCAGGTACTGCTCAAGGCCGCGCATGATCTCGGCGGTGGAGTTGAGCGTCGTCACGATCGCCGGGTTGTACTGCATCAACAACGGCAGCAGCTCCATGCGCACGCGGTTGCGCGTGTACTTCGTCGAGGTGTTCGACGAGTCCTCACGCCACTTCAGTTCCACCTCGGCCGCGTAGGCCTCGATCTCGCGGCGCTCGGTGCCGAGCAGCGGACGCGCCACGATCACATTGTCGACCAGCGGACGCACCGGCGGGATCGCCGCTAGGCCGCTGACACCGCTGCCCCGCATCAGGTTCATCAACAACGTCTCGGCGTTGTCGTTGGCATTGTGCGCCGTCAGCACCACGTCGTAGCCATGCTTGCGCGCAACCCGCATCAGAAACTGGTAGCGAGCCTTTCGCGCCATCTCCTCGATGGAGAGGCTCTGCAGCGCTGCAAGCTTCTTCACGTCGCCGCGCCCCACATACGACTTCAGGCCGCGAAGCTTGGCCTGCTCCACAACGAACATGGCGTCATCCTGCGACTCCTGTTCGCGCAATCCGTGATCGAAATGGGCAACGGCAAGCTCCAGCCGAAGGGCCGGGGCGAGACGGGTGATAACGTCCAACAACGCCATCGAGTCGATGCCGCCGCTTACCGCGACGAGCACCTTCTCCCTCCCAAGCAGCATTTCGTGCTGGCGGAAGTAGCGCCGAATCTGTTGGAGATGGTTCGAGACAGTGCGAGATACTGGCATCATAAGGTAGAGGACCAACTTACGGAATGCGCCGGACGTGCCACACGTCCAAAACGCCGCTTCGAGATTCGTTACCGACCACCCCGGGGACGCCGACGCCGCCTGTTCGGGCTGCACGGACCCCCTCACGGACCCC
>CAZJYH010000581.1:0-849 GCA_964549365.1 uncultured Alphaproteobacteria bacterium | reverse complement strand
CCGGCCATCGCGGGCCGGCGTGCAACCTCCGATTCGAGCGATCACGGAAGGCATCCCGGGCCGGCGCCGCGAAGGGTCGATGGAGCGCAATACGCGGAAACAACGGCCGACGTTTTTTTTGTACCTTGCGGGCCGTCATCCGGCGCAGACCCTCCGCCTGATTTATTCTGCAGATCTGACCGGAGATCACATGTATTCCACACGTACGCACCCCCGGCGGCGCATGGCCGTTGCCGTGCTGTTCGCCGTTGTCATCGCCGCATCGCTCGCGCACTCCGTACATGCTCAGCGCCGCCTCCAGGCCGCTCCGTATGCCGCGTTCAAGCAGACCGACACGGTCTACTGGCTTGCGGACGTTCCGTTCACGACCACGGTGTTGCTCGGCCCGCGCACGGCGCGCGTGGCATGCCCGGGGATGAAGCTCTCCGCGGCCTTCAACGCGCAGGATCGCTACGTTGCCCGCATCGAGCGGCCGGCCGAGGGGATCACGGTGCTGGAGGCCCGCGCATCGATCGGCGGGGAAACGGCCGTCGATCGGTTGGTGCTCGTGGTGCAGCACCCCATTCTGCGCGCACGGAAGGTGCCGGCAAGGGGCGGCGCGGGCGCAAGCGGGATCGATGCATGGCGTGCGCTCGAAGCGCGCGTCGGCGAGGTATACGACCCCAGCACCGCCCTCAACATGCCCAACTTCCCGGCACATCAGTTCCAGACCGTCGTCACGATCAACGGCGCGGTCGTGTTGAACAGCCCGGGACTCACGTTCGTCAACCTGAACGCCGAGCTGCAGCTCGCCATGACGATCACACCGGAGATGCGCGCCGCCGATATCGTCACCAACGTCTACTGGCG
>CAZJYH010000580.1:0-3607 GCA_964549365.1 uncultured Alphaproteobacteria bacterium | reverse complement strand
TGGTCCCCTCCAGCCTGCTGGAGAACACGGTGGTGACGAAAACGTTCACGCCCAATCTTCCCGGCGATTTCAGCGGTGGGCTCGTGCAGCTGAACACGATCGACTTCCCGGACAATCAGCTGGTGCGCTTCTCGTTCTCGACGGGGTACGCCGAAGGGACCACGCTGCGCAAGCTCGAGTTCGGGCCGCGCGGATCCACGGACTACCTCGGCATCGACGACGGCACGCGCGCGCTGCCAAGCGCATTTCCGGACACCGGCAAGATCACCCGCAACAGCGGCGAGTTCACCCCCGCGCAGATCGCCTCGTATGCGCGCCTGATGCGCAACAACTACACGATCACCCCGCGCACCGCCACGCCGAACATGAACATGGTGCTGACGTATGGCGACCGCTGGGCCGTGCTGGGGAACGATCTGGGGCTGGTGGCCGCCTTCTCGTATCGCAGCACCTACGAACGCAACGACATCCGTCGCTACGACACCACCACCGGTTCGGTGCCGAAGTACGATTACAACGGGGTGCAGAATCAGTACACGGTGCTCTGGGGAGGGATCGCCAATCTCAGCTACAAGCTTGGGGACTTCCATACGATCAGCCTGAAGAATACCTACAACCACACCGCCGACGATCAGCTGACGATGGTGCAGGGGGTGCTGAACTCCGAGTTCGAGAATCACCCGTACGTGTTCCAGTATCTCGAGCGCTCCTTCTACAGCGGCCAGGCCGCGGGCGATCACCTCTTCCCGGATGTCAACAACCTGCGCGTGCAGTGGAGGGCGTTCGGCTCCTTCGGCAAACGCGACGAGCCGGATCTGCGGCGCGTGACATATACGCGTGCGGTGGGCGATTCCTCGCAGCCGCTGCAGACGCCGCTGAGCCCATCGCTTGTGAATCCGTACGGAGTGGGCAGGGTATACACGAAGCTCGATGAGGACCTGGGCGGATTCTCCGGCGACGTCACGATGCCGATCGGACCGTTGAAGATTCGGCTCGGAGCGCTCACCGAGAACAAGAGCCGTGAGGTTTCCACACGGTCCTTCGCGTACGTGCTGGCCGCGCGCGCGATCGGTCTTTCGACGAAGCCGCTCGACTCGCTCTTCGTGCCGGAGAACATCTCGGCCGATTCGATCTCGATCGAGGAGGCCACCAACCCGAGCGACCGGTACGACGGCGCTTCGCATCTGCGTGCGGGCTATCTGATGGCCGACGTACCGTTCGAGATCGGCGACCAGAGCTTCCGCGCGATCGTCGGCGCGCGCCTTGAGGACTCGCGCGTGATCGTCCACACCGTGGACGTGAACTCCGCGCCGATCACCGTGGACTACGTCACCACCGACTGGCTCCCCTCGGCAAGCCTGATCTACGAGGTGATGCCGTCGATGAATCTGCGCATGGCATACAGCCGCACGCTCGCGCGCCCGGATTTCCGTGAGTATGCGCGCAACATCTTCTACGACTACGTGGCCGACGCGCTCACGTACGGCAACCCCGACCTGCGGCGCACGCTGATCACCAACTACGATTTCCGCTGGGAGCTCTTCCCCGGCCCCGGCGAGTTGATCGCCGTGAGCGTGTTCCACAAGCAATTCGCCGACGCGATCGAGGAGGTGGCACTGCCGACCGGCTCCACGCAGTTGGAGCGCACCTGGCACAACACCGACGGAACGAACACCGGCGTCGAGCTCGAAGCACGTGCATCGCTGGGGTTCATCGCCGATGTGCTGGCACCGGTGTCGTTCGCCGCGAACTACACGTGGCTCGACTCGCATCTCGATCTGGCGAGCGCGCCGGGGAAACGCCAGCGCAGGCTGCAGGGGCAGTCGCCGTATATCATCAACGTCGGCCTGTACTACGACAACAACGAGTCGGGAACATCGGTGACGCTTGCGTACAACAGGATCGGCGAACGGATCAGTTCCGTCTCCACCGATGTTGTCCCCGATCTGGTGGAGGGGCCGCGTGACCGCGTGGACGTCACGATCTCGCAGGCGTTCCTCGGCAGCTTCGAGGCCAAGCTGAGCGTGAAGGACCTGCTCGCGCAGGATCTCGTGTTGAAGCAGTTCGACAAGCCCGCGCGCGTCGATGCGATGGATCCGAGCATCGCGCTGGGCATTACGGTGAAGTTCTGATGCGGGATGTGAAGCGTCGTTGTACCATATCGGTCATCATGACGGCCCTGGTCCTCGCGATCCTGGGGGCCGGCAACGCCATGGCCGTCGTGAAGGTGGCCCACGACGACGGCGACTGGAAATCCGTCTACTGGACCCCTGCCGGCCTCCCTCGTGCGGGCGACACGGTGATCATCGCGACCAATGTGACCGGGATGCCGGCGGGCCGATTCGGCAAGTTGATCGTGCGCGCGAGCGGATCGCTCAGCCTCGCAGGCGCCGCTCCGTCGGTGGCCGGGCTCGACGTTGCCGGCATCGTGCGCATCGATCGCAGCGCCTCGTTGTCCGTTGCGGGGAACATCACCAATACCGGTTCGATCATAGGCCAGGGGACGATCTACATCACGCTCAGCGGCGCGATCATTCGCGGCACGGGCACCTTCTGCCCGATCGCGGTTACCGCCGGGAACGGTGTTGCATATGCGTTGGACGACGTGACGTTCCCATCGCTCACACTCGCCTCCGGCTCGTTGTTCTCGATCGGGTCGCACAGTGTCACCATCAACGGCCCGTATACCTCCAACTCACCGTTCGGCGCGCCGGGGATCACGGCCACCACCGGGACGATTCGTTTGAACGGCTCGGTCTACGGGACGGCGAAGGGGAACGTGGCGATCGGATCGGTGCCCGGTGCCCGCGCCTCCCGATTCGCAAAGCCGACGGAGATCCACGGCGTGCTCGGGGGCCCCGACAACGGTGTGCGGTTCAGCGCGTCGCGCCGATTGCTCTTCAGCACGTTGCTCGGCCTGGTGGTCGTCGACTCCGGCGCCGTGCTCGAAGGTGGGGGATTGGGCGCCTCCGGCGAGAACATCGTTGCCGGAACGTTGGATCTCAACGGCGTATTGCGCACGGTGGATGATCGATATCGCTGGCGGATCGACGGCGACCTGTTCAACAGCGGGATGATCGAGAACGGAACGCTCATCCTCTCCGGGTTTCGCCCACGCTTGCGCAGCAATGTCGGCGCGTGGAGCACCGCGGTCAACGTCGTCTATCGAGGGCCGTCGGGAGGGGAACTCCTGCTGATGAGCCCGTTGACCGTGGCTCGATTGTCGGTGGTGCCTGCGTCGCCGTCGGACTCGAACATCGCGGTGCGCGCGGGGAGCAATGTCCTGAGGATACGCCACCTGTACACGAGCGATACCGCGCGCGGCTGTCGCGTCGAGTCCGACACCGTCGTCAGCCTCTTCGGTGCGGCGCATGGTGCAGTGCATGGCGGGGTGATCTTCGAAGGGTTCTGGGGATCGGAGCTGAGCGGGACCTACGGCGACGATGCGCACGGTGTGCGGTTCGCGACGCGGAAGAACATCAGCGGCCGGCTTGCGACCAACGGCGTCGTGACGGTCGACCCGCAGGCCGTGGTGACCACGACGGCACCGTTCATCATGAACGGGACGAGCAGACTGTACGGGCGGATGGTGGTGGACTCCACGGTC
>CAZJYH010000579.1:1255-3612 GCA_964549365.1 uncultured Alphaproteobacteria bacterium | reverse complement strand
ACGCGGGTTCGATCCGGCTCGGTTCTCGCGCAGGCGACGGAAGACGTTCTCCACATCGACGATCGCGTCGTCCACCAGTTCGCCGATGGCGATCGCGAGGCCGCCGAGCGTCATGGTGTTGATCGAGATGTCGAAGATCTTGAAGACGATCGCCGTCACGACAAGCGAGAGTGGGATCGCCGTCAACGTGATCGCCGTGGTGCGCAGGTTCAGCAGAAAGAGCACCAACACCAGCGCCACGAGCAGTGCACCATCGCGCAGCGCCTCCTCGACGTTCTCGATCGCCGACTCGATGAAGGTCGCCTGCCGGAACAGCCGTTGGTTCATCCGCACGTCGGGGGGCATGCTCGGCGCCAGCTCGGCGAGCGCCGTGTCGATCCGATCGGTCAGCTCGATGGTCCCCGCATCGGGCTGCTTTTCGACGGCGAGGATCACGGCGGGCCGACCGTTCATCGACCCGTCCCCACGCTTTGGGGCGGCCCCCTCCACAACGCGCGCCACCTGCCCGATCGTCACCGGCACACCGCCGGCATCGGCGACCGCCGTCGCCGCGATATCCTCCGCCCGCGCGGCGCCCGCAACGGTTCTGATCATGAACTCCTGTGGGCCGATGCTCACGTAGCCGCCGGAACTCGTCGCCGTTGCAAGCGATGTCGCCCGGCGAAGGTCCTCCATCGACAGCCCATGCGCCTTCAGGCTCGCGCCGTCGGCGATCACGTGGAACTGCTTCACCTCGCCGCCGATCGAGATCACCTGGGCCACGCCGGGAATCGCCAGCAACCGCCGCCGAACGGTCACGTCCGCGAGCGTGCGCAGCGCCATCGGTGAGGTCGTGTCGGCGGAGATACCGATCAGCATGATCTGCCCCATCACCGAGGTGACCGGACCCAGCTGCGCCGTCACGTCCGGCGGAAGCGTCGAGGCAACGCTCTGCAATCGTTCCGCCACAAGCTGCCGATCGCGGTAGATGTCGCTCCCCCAACCGAACTCGACGTAGATGATGCCGAGGCCGATCCCCGAAACGGACCGCACGCGCTCCACGCCGGGGGCGCCGTTCATCGCCGTCTCGATCGGGCGCGTCACCAACTGCTCCACCTCCTCGGGCGCGAGTCCGTGCGCCTCGGCCATCACCGTGACGGTCGGGCGGTTCAGATCGGGGAGAACATCCACCGGAAGCTGAACGATCACGAACCCACCGTACGCCACAAGCAGCACCGCAACGGCGAGCACCGGTAACCGGTTGCGGAGCGAAAATCGAATCAGTGCGTCGAGCATGAGGTATTCATCTGTTGGCTGTTATCCGAAAGCATGGCGTCCTCCGCCGCTTTGCGCCTGCGGGTGAGGCGTCACATGGGGACGCCGGCGATGGAGGCTCGGAAGAGAGGAGCCCCTGGTACGTAGTCCCCCGTGCTTTGAACGTGGCGCTTCGAACGTGGCGCTTGGAACAGGCCCCGTCGGCAATGCCAGGCTCACCGCCGACACGGTTCCGCATTCGGCATTATTCATTCCGCATTCCCCCTCGCCTGACACTTTCACCTTGGAACTCGGAACTCGAGACGCCCCGCCCCTACAATCCCGCCAGCGCCTTCATCTGATACGCTCCGGCAACCACCACGCGATCGCCCGGCTCGATCCCGTGCACTTCCACATATCCACCGCCGCGCCCCTCGCCGAGCCGCACGTCGAGCACCTCGAACTCCTCGGGCGCACGATGCACGAACACGAGTGTCCGCGCCCCGCTGCGCACCACCGCACTCTCCGGGATCGCCGGCACCACGGCATCGGCGCCGAGTTTCACGGCCACATTCGCGCTCATGTTCAGCTTCAAGCGCTCGTCGCGATTCTCCACCGCGAACAACGCTTTGATCGTCCGCGAGGCGGGATCCACCGCGCCGGCGATACGATACAGCGTGCCGACGAACTTCCCCCCCGGGTACGCTGCGGTTGTGATCTCCGCCGTCCGCGCGCCCTGCACGCGGGCGATATCGCGTTCGAACACGTCGGCCTCAACCCACACATTGGAGAGATCGACGATGCGATAGGCAACCCGCGCGCCGTCCACAACCTCCCCCTCCGCGATCTCCGCCGCGACGATCGTACCCGAGATGGGCGCCGGGGCCGCGATCGAGGTCGCGTTCCCGGCCATCTGCCCGCTCAGCGCCTCGTAGGTATCGCGCGCCGCCGCCAGGCGGTTCTTCGCCTCGGCTCGCTGCTTGTCCGGGACAACTCCCTCCAGCCGCTCCACGCGATCCGCCTCACGCTTCGCGGCATCCAGCTCGGCGCGCGCCTTGATCACCTCCGTCCGCAGAGCCGTGCGCTCGCCGGGCGTCAGCACCTGCACCACGCGGAACAGCACC
>CAZJYH010000579.1:0-1245 GCA_964549365.1 uncultured Alphaproteobacteria bacterium | reverse complement strand
GCAGGAAATCTCCAGCACCTGCCCGCGGCGCACGTGATCACCAAGACGCGGAAGCCCACCGCCGGTTACGCGCCCGGCGATCGGCGGCAGCACGTCGGCCACGGCGTCGGTGCGTGGAACCACTCTGCCGGTTGTGCCGACCCCGAGGCCCAGCGCCCGCGAGGCAGCCGGCTCGGTCAGCACGCCGAGGGCGAACTGCTGCTCCTTTGCAACATGCACCGTCGACGACGATGCGGCCGATGCGTCGGGCACCTCGTGGGCATCATCGCCGTGCGCCGATATCTCGCCGATCGCCGCCGTAAGCACGAGCAGCGCGACGATCGCGACCACCCCGCGGCGCATGCCGTTGCGCGAGCCCCTCGCGCTCGACCCGTTCGTATGCGAGCTCCGAACACTCCATCTTGCTGAACTCATTCCTTTCATCGCTGCTCCCCCTCGTTGATCGTTTCCGTTGCGGCCGATGCAGCAACATCCGGATTCCTTGTCATCAGGTGTGCCGCGCGCCGACGGCGAAGCCGCAGGGCAAGCACCGCGATCACGCCCAGCAGCGCGAGCGCGGCGACCGCCCACGGAAGGATGCCGCCCATGAAACCGGTCCGCGCGGGTTCTCCCGCGACGCCGTGCCCCGCCAGAAACCGCTCCGCCGCTTCACCGGCGTACACGTTCGTGAGCTGTATCACGTCCGCGCGCTCTCCGGAGGCCAGCGTGGCGGTCAGCGTGTAGAGCGTATCGGCCGGGAACCTGGCGGTCACCTCGTAGATCCCCGGTGATGCCATCGTTGGTGCCGACGCGAACGTGACGCCGGCGGGCTTCGAGGAGAGAACGAAGGCCGCTCCCTCCACGGGGCGATTGCTGGCAAAATCCGCCAGGTACAGGCGCAGCTTCGTGGGCTCCCCGGTTTCAGCCGGCGTGTACTTCATCAGCAGCTCGTGACGGCTCGATGCGCCGAACGTGCTCAACTGCGGGCCGGCGGCGCTCCTCCCCGTCTCCAACGCGGCGTTGCCGTGATCGTCGTCGCCGTGGGCGGACGCCACGACGTAGGCCAACGACAGCAGGGCCGCCGCGGCACAGAGCAATCGAATCGATGTATGTGTGATCATTGCGATAAATCCTGTGGTCTCTATGGTGCGATCGCGCGTTCGAGTTCGGCGGTCGCCACCGCGAACGCCAGGCGCGCGGCTATCGCCGCCTCTCCGACACGGAGCAACTGCATCCCCTGCGCCACTACCTGCATCGAGCCGAGTT
>CAZJYH010000578.1:1049-3614 GCA_964549365.1 uncultured Alphaproteobacteria bacterium | reverse complement strand
CAACCACCCGGCACGATCCTGCGCACTTGGCCGGCAATTGTGCAACAAGGCCGTTTTACGTTCAAAGTTCAGAGAAGAGCCAGGATGTTGAGCTCGGCACGTTGCACGATGAACGTGCTCGTCACTTGGCACTTTGAACTTGGATTGTTGCACCTCACGGCCCTGTGCCGACGAAGACAATCATTGCCGCCAAGCTGCGGAGTCGTACCTTTGTGGCGCTCCCTGCATCAAACAATACGGCCCTGCCCGGGGCCATCGTATGGCATCGCCGCCGAACACCGAAGCGTCATCGTGTCCACCTGATTCGGCTGCCGTGCGCGGATGCGCGGGTGCCATGTGCCACTTCGAACGAGGAGAACCTTTCATGCGGAACGTCGACCGAACTACGTTCTTTCGAGACGTGCCCAACCGAGCTGCACGGTATCGGGGTGCGCTCTGCCTTGTTGCGCGGAGCGTGCCGGGTCTGGTGTTGTTAGTCGGTTTGGCCGCGGTTTCCCCGGTGGCACGCGGCCAGGGCTCGCCGACGCCGATCAGCAGGACGATCAAGCGCGCGCCGGGCACGATCGACGCCTCGCAGATCACGAAGCGCCAGGTTTCCAGCGAGAACCTGTCGCAGATGTTGACGCTGACGCCGACGGAGCTGGCCGTGACCTCGAAGAGCGCCTCCGCGCGGACCGGCAGCTCGGTGACGTTGACGGTGGAGTTGCGGAACGTGCAGAGCCGTGCGATCGCCGCTCGCGCCGACATCGGCGTGGTGGTGGAGGTGCGCGCGCCGAACAAAAGCGTTGCGCGCCGGAGCCTGACGATCGGCGCCGGACGCACGAACGCGGCGTACACGCTGCTGCTCGATGCTCCCGGCACATGGACGGTGACCGCGAGCGAGGCGCATCTGAAATCCGGGTCCGTCACGATCCTTGCAACACCCCAGCTCCGTCTGATCGGTTCGAGCCATTCGATCGCCGACACGGCGTCCGCCCCGGCGATCGGCTCGAGGACGCCGAAGCCGGAGCTGACGCGGATCGAACGGCCGGGCGATCCGTCGCGCCCGATCCTTCTGGCGCCGCCGACCGCCGGGCGCCCGCAGGTGCTGGTGATGTGCATGCGCACGCGATGCCTTGCGAACAACCGCGACGCGGCGGAGATCAAGGCGATCTTCATGGGCGGCGTCGAGCGGACCACGAAGGAGATCCGGCTTACGCTGGGATCGAGCGGCGGCGTGATTACTCCCGCGCAGCTGGTGATCCCGGCCGGGAGCACGGAGGGGGCGGAGAGCTCTGCCCGGCTGACGAGCAATCAGGTCGGGACGCTCGAACTGCGCTGCATCAATCCGAGCCGGACGGTGGACATGCAGGGTGACTCAACGGTGCGCGCCTACTTTGGCCCCCCCATCAGCGCCATCTCGGTGTTGCCGAGCCCGCCGGAGATATCGCTCGTGGACAAGTCCGACGTCGTGGTGAGCCTGGTGGACGAGCAGGGGACGCCTGTGCCGACCGATACGGCGCGGCGCGTCTCACTCATGCTGAGCGAGGGGAAGGGGGAGTTCGAGAGCGTCGATCTGACGATTCCGGCGGGGAGCTCGCAGGCGCGCACCTCGTTCGCACCGATCAAGCGCGGGGACGTGGTGCTCTCGGCCAGCACACCGACGCTCCCGGTGGCCACCGCGCGCATGACGGTGTTGACGCCGGTGATGCTGATCGTTGTGGCGCTAGTCGGCGGGCTGGTGGGCGGCGCGATTGCGTACTACACGGGAAAGCGCGAGGAAAGCAAGGCGTGGCGTTTCGTGATCGGTCTGGTGGCGGGCTTCCTGCTCTACTGGGCGTTCATGTTCGGCGTGGCGCCGGTTCTGGGGGCGGCGGTGGTGTTGAACCCGTTGAGCGCGTTCGCGCTGGCGACGCTGGGCGGATGGCTCGGCACGCAGGTGTTCACAATCCTGTTGAAGCGACTGGGGCTGGTGACCTGAGCGCGGTGCTTCGCGCGGGCCGCGGTGAGCATGCTGATGAAACGAACGTGGGGAGCCGATCCATGTGATCGCCTCCCCACGTTGTGCTTCGAATCGGCCGGTATCAAACCAGCGAGCCGATCACCATTGCGGCAACAATCCCCGCGAGCGCGCCGATGCACAGACCGGCCAGCGTACCGTCATGCTTGCCGGTGAGATATCCACGCCGATAGCTGTGGACATGCTCCACCGAAGCAGGCTGATGTGCCGGCCGATCCACAACGGGAAGAAACGCTGAACGAAGTTGTTCCGAATGCCGTACGAAGGTAGCCTTGCGAACGATTTCCATAGTTGGACCTCAGGAAAATGTTCAACACCGGATTCCACCTGCGCCAAGAATTGGACCATGCGCAAATGAATCTTTGTGAAGATAGGTTATCGCGGACATATCGCGCCAGTGTTTGAAGCCATCACCGTGAACTTTTTTATCGCTCCGCGATACAGCCCCCATCATTACTGGTGTTCAGGCCGACCGCAATAAACAGCGTATCATTTGAACACCTACATCGGCCGCTCGAAACTCAGGCTTGGAGGATGCCGAAAATCCGACCTCCGGCGCCCCATGA
>CAZJYH010000578.1:0-1039 GCA_964549365.1 uncultured Alphaproteobacteria bacterium | reverse complement strand
TCCTGCAATCCCTCCCCATCGTTGTCGCCCTGTCTCTCATACTCACCTCATCATTGCGTGCACAGGATGAGACGGAGCGTCGGCTGAGCATCGCCGGGCGCGTGACCGACCAGACCACCCAGGCGCCGCTGCGGAGCGCGACCGTTCAGGTGCTCGGCACGAAGGCCGGAGCGATCACCGATGAGGACGGGAGGTTCAGAATCTTCAACCTGCCGCCGGGTACCTACCAGGTGCGGTTCTCCTCGGTCGGGTACGAGCCGCTCGTACGCACCGACGTTGTGGTGAGCCCCGCGCGGCCGGCGGCGTTGGATGTGGCGATGAGCGAGCAGGCACGCCGGGAGGGGGAGGTGGTGGTGCGTCCGGAGTATTTCCAGCGTTCACCGGATGCCGTCACGAGCGTGCAGACGTTGAGCAGCGAGGAGATACGGCGCCTTCCCGGCGGATTCGAGGATGTGGTGCGCGCGATCTCCACGCTCCCCGGCGTGGCGCAGGCACAGAACGGGCGGAACGACCTGTTGGTGCGCGGCGGTGCTCCCTCGGAGAATCTCTTCCTGGTGGACAACATCGAGTCGCCGAACATCAATCACTTCGGAACGCAGGGCTCGGGCGGCGGGCCGCTTTCGTTCGTCAACCTGGACTTCGTGCAATCGACCACCTTCTCCACCGGCGGATTCGGCGTGAAGTACGGCGATCGGATCTCCAGCGTGCTCGGCATCGATCTGCGCGAGGGGCGCGACGATCGCTTCGGCGGGAAGGCGACGATCTCCGCGTCGCAGTTCGGGCTGAACCTGGAGGGGCCGCTCACGAACCGGGGAAGCTACCTCTTCTCCGCGCGGCGCAGCTATCTGGACTTCATCTTCAAGGCCGCCGGGTTCTCGTTCGTGCCCGAGTACTGGGACTTTCTCGGCAAAGCGAGCTATCGGCTCGGGCCGAACGACAACATCTCGGCGCTGGCGATCGCGGCGGTGGACCGCGTGCGGCAGTTCAACGACGACGCCGACGCCCGCTTCGACAACTCGCGCATCCTCGACAACTCGCA
>CAZJYH010000577.1:0-3617 GCA_964549365.1 uncultured Alphaproteobacteria bacterium | reverse complement strand
TGGAGAAGGAGCGCAAGAGGATTACCGCGCAGAGTGATGTGCCGATTGCGCGCACGGCGTTTCTGGAGTTCGACGTGTCCGCAACGGCCATGAAGAACGCCACGAAGACGCTGCTTCGGAAGTATGAAAAATATTCGCTCTTCAACGAGATCGATGAATTCGGGAAGCCGCTGTTCTCGATGAACTCGAACGTGATGAAAGTGTTGAAGCACGCCGAACCGTTCTTGAAGCAGCAGGGCATAGAGTATGCTCCCAAGCTCCCGCAATTGACCATCGACATCGATGAGGATCTCATGTCGGAGATCGACAAGTAGTAGCCGGTTTGTGCCGGCCACGCAGACGCGGCCCCACGCACCGTTTGTCGACGGAGTATCAGGCGGCGGCATCGTGCCCGACAACACGCAATACTTTCAAGGAGCAGGATCATGGGACTTCACGTTTGCAATACCGCCTCGTTGATGTGCAGCTTCGGCGCGGCGCCGAGCACGTTGATGGTGCTCCCGAAGAACATGTGCATCACCAGCAACCAGCCGGCGGCGAACATCATGGACAACGTGCCGTTCGTCAACATCCTGCCGTTCGGCATGTGTACGTCGATGGCCAATCCCGCGGTTGCCTCCGCCACGGCCGCCGCGCTCGGCGTGCTGACCCCCATGCCCTGTACGCCGGTGATACCGGCGCCGTGGGCCCCCGGAGCCCCGACGGTGCTGCTCGGTAATATGCCCGTGCTCAACGAGACCTCGAAGCTCATGTGCGCGTATGCGGGCGTCATCCAGATCGTTGTGCCCGGGCAGTTCACGGAGATGGTGCCGTAGGAGGGATGGAGGAGAGAAGAACGACATGGCGTAGGCGCAGGTCTTCAGCCTGCGCTCAAACCTGAATCGGTGAATTTGTCCTATGAATTTACGAGCCGACACATGCGGAATAGATTCGACGGCGAAAAGCTCGATGGCCTGGTGAGGTTTCTGAACGGAAAATATCCCGACATGGGGTATGCGATCTGGTATCAGGAGAAGCCGCCGAAGGTCTTTGTGGTGAAGTCCGTCCCGCCGGGCGGTCCGTACAATGTCGTCACCGTTCTGTTGCAGTATCTCTGCTGGGGGAGGACAGGGATTGGGCAGAAGAATATCCGTCACGGAGGCGTCTTTATCGGCGCGAACGTTCCCGACGCGGACCTGACCGCCGATCTGATGCAGTTTCTCGGCCTGGAGCAGGGAGGGATCGTGGTCCGCTCGTCCGATCGGGATTCGATTCGGTCCCAGCCTTGCTGGAGGCTCGGGAAGGATCAACTTGATCCGAAGAGCTTTAAGGGCCCCGGCGATCCGGCACGTGAATTCGTCTTCGTCGAAGTCAACGTGAACGATGTTGTCAATCGGGCGTCGCTGGCGGTCTTTCGCAGGGGCGTCGGCGGCGAGTCTCCCCCAGGCCCTCAGGCACCTCTGATTGACTGGGCGAAGGTCCACCGCATTTACATGATGGCGGCCTGGTATCTCGTTCTCCATCGTCAGACGTGCATGGGCGACGGCGGTGTGGTCGTCGGGCACAATATCGGGTCGATTCTCGTCGGCCCGACCGGGCGCGTTCTCGCATGGGGGCTGAATACGGTGGACGACAATTATACGTTTCACGCCGAGGTGAATGCGATTCAGAGTTACTGGTCCGTGCATGCAGCGAGGGTTCCGGCGGGGTCGTTTCTCTACACCACGCTGAAATCCTGTAAAATGTGCGCCGGAGTGATTTGGGCGAACGCCGGTCCCGGCGCTGTGACCGTCTTCTACGATCATGAAGACACAGGGAAGCACGCGACCGGCACACGGCTTGATGTCCATCGTGCGCAGTCGCATCTCGGGGCCGAGGGGCATCCCGATCCCCACGAAATGGCGAAGCCCACGATGGAGGCGCCGAATCCGAACTACGTGTATCCGGTTCGTCTGCACTACTATCCCCAGTATGTGGTGCCGCAGTTCCCGGTGCAGTCTCACATGGGGTTATATCTCGAAGGGGATCGTGTCCGACGCAGCATGAAATACCGAACGACATTTCTGAATACGCAAACGGTCAATGTGGCGATGAGCCAGGCCGTCAATTCGCTGGAGCGGAAATTCGCGAAGTATGCCGGATGGCACCCAACCGGAGTGAACGTTCCTGTAGAGCCTGGCCTGGACCCTAACGTGAAGATCGCGCTGGGCAATGTGGCGGTATTCCTGAAGGCGTTCAATTACAAGCCGGCCGTCGAATACCTGCGTGCCCTCGCCGCTCCGCCGAAGGATGAGGGCCGCGCTGCGTCCGAACCACCCTCCGAGCGGACCGGCGGCGCTCGGCCGGTTCCGAAGGAGCGCACGCGGCAGCAGAAGCGTTCCCGTTCCCCTTCCGGGAGCGAGAGCGACGAATGAGGAGCGTAAGCCCGATTCATGACGGCGCGACATGCCGGGTTGATCGAGGCGCTCGTGAAGGCCGACGCCTCCGATGACGTGCCCGGTCGGACCAACCCAAATTCAAGGAGAGACAGCGATGCCGCTCATGGAAGACTTCTGCAGGGATCCGCTGGCCTTCGGCCGGCGCATGTCCATCGAACTCCGAGGGGGCGGGCTCGACTGGGCGCCGGAGGACGAGCGCCTCAGGCAGGTGGAGGAGGCCATGTTCCAGGTGGCCGAGCGAGAGCGCGTGTTGTGGTTCACCGTGGCCGAGGACGACGCGTATCCGGGAACGGCCCGCGTGCGGTTCGCCTACGAGGCGGCCGAGGGATATCTGCCGACGTTTTATCTGCCGTGGTTTCCGAATCATCTCTACAGCATTTCGCTGGAGCCCCTCGAAGACCTCGAGGTGAACTATTTCTTCACCGCGCCGGTCGACGGCTGCAGCGTGTACGTGGAGGGGGAGACGACCGCGCCGCGTGTGTATCATGCCAACGCCGTCGACTTTCCGCAGTCCATCTACAACGCGAAGACGAAGCTGGACTTCCAGAAGTTCTTCGACAGTCGCACCGGGTTCATGGACGAAGGGATGATGAGCATGTCGTCGAAGATATCGAAGAAGTCGGGCAAGTCACCGCCCGCGCGCTCGGTGACGATCGATGAATATCAGGGCCGATCGGAGCGGAGCGACCTGTTCCCGGAGTTCGGGGAGTCGGAGCGGCGGCAGGTGCGAGCGCTGCTCGGCGAGCGCGGGAAGGTGCTGATCGGCTCGGACACGATCACCGTCACGAAGCGGCTCGGCACCATCTTCGGCAAACGTACCGGCGGCGAGTGGGAGTTCTACCTGCAGAGCCGCGTGTATGTGGACCGCATCACCAGCGATTACAAGCAGAACGTCAGCCGCCAGGGATATCTGCGCTATGCCGCGAGCTGGTTGAATCCCTACGATTACAGCGACTGGTGGAATCAGAAGACCCGCAAGGAGTCGTTCTCGTTCCCCCGTGGCTGCGGCGTCTTCTGGCCGGGCGGCAGCGGCGGGCGGCTGGTGTACAAGTAGAGGCGCGCTCGGGGGAGAATGCTGAATGACAAATGCTGAATTTGAAACCGTGTCGGCGCCGGGTTCAGCGTTGCCGACAGTATCGGGCGTCGGTCGGTGCAACGTTCAAAGTGGCAAGTGCAAAGTTCCAAGTTCCATGTTCAACG
>CAZJYH010000576.1:0-3620 GCA_964549365.1 uncultured Alphaproteobacteria bacterium | reverse complement strand
GAAGTACAGGCAGCGGGTGAGCACGATGTTTGTCCGTCACCTCGTCACGAATGGGGCCCCATTCATTCATTCAGGGAATTTCAATCATGAAGTTCAAGAGTTTCCTCCTCACGATCGGCGTCGTCGCGGTCGCCCTCGTCTCGATCCATGGTGTCACGTCGGCCCAGGAAGGCTGCCGCGACATCACGCTCGCCAACGGCACGAAGGTTACCTGCGTGATCGTCAACGGCCAGAAGGTGTACGCCGATGCGAACGGCAACGTCTACAACGTGAACTCCAGCGGCAACGCAACGTTCCAGGCCACGGTCAACAAGAACTGCGTGCAGTACCTGACGCCGATCTCGGTCTCGGCCACCGGCACCGATCCCGTGCTCGGCACGGTGACCACAACGCTCGACGCCACGCGCGTTCCGGCTGCCTCCACGCTCGCTTCGGCGCAGGCCGCCACCACGTTCCCGGCGCTCTCGACGATCAGCTTCTACGCGAACGCGACGCTCTCGAGCAAGCCGGGCGTGAACTACCGCTCCGTGCAGCCGATCACCCTGAACGGCGTTGTCAACTCGTTCAACCCGTTCAACAACGAGAGCTTCCGCACCACCGCGCCGGTGGATTTCGAGGACGTGAACACGCCGGGGACGGTCGCGTTCACGCTGCGCTCGCTGAGCGTCACGTTGAACTGAGGCGATCGAATCGTCCACACGTCGTTTCGTCCGATGAGGATCGCAATGCGATATTCCGAGCGTGCTCCGATCGATAAGTGATCGGGGCACGCGTCGTTACCGGGGCTGTGGGTGAGCTCGGGAATATGCGTGAGGGTCAGGTACAGCAAGATGAGAGAAGCATCCGCCCGCCGTCGGTGCGAACTTTGTGGCGTCATCCCATTCAGCAAGTGTCCTACTCAATTTCGAGGAATCCGACAATGAAGAAGAATTTGATCCTCTCGCTGTGCGCCGCATTGTTCGCAATGATCTTCGTGCACGGCGTCGTGTCGGCCCAGCCGCCGGAAGGCTGCCGCGAGATCACACTCGCCAACGGCACCAAGGTGAGCTGTGTGATCGTCAACGGCGTGAAGGTGTATGCCGATGCGTCCGGCAACGTCTACAATCTGAACTCCAGCGGGAACGCGACGTTTCAGGCGACCGTCAACAAGAACTGTGTGCAGACGCTGACACCGGTGTCACTCTCGGCGTCGGGGAATGATCCTGTGCTCGGCACGGTGACGACGACGCTTGATCTCACGCGCACGGCGCCGGCATCGACGGTGGCGGTTCCGGTCGACGCGGTCACCGTCTTTCCGGCGACGGCGTCGATCAGTTTCTACGCCAACCTGACGATTTCCAGCAAGCCGGGCGTTCGGTATCGTTCCATCCAGGCGCTGGATCTGACCAGCAACGTCAACACCTTCAACCCGTTCACCAACGAACAGTTCACGCTGGCGTCGCCGGTGGACTTCGAGGACGTGAATGCCCCGGGCACGGTCGCGATCACGCTGCGCTCTCTGAGCGTCACGTTGAACTGACGTCGACTCGGATGCGCGGCGCCGGCGGGGTTGATGCTCTCCCGTCTGCCGCCGCGTTCTGATCGTGCTACGACGGGTTCACGCGTGCCCAGATCGATTATCGATCGGGGCACGCTCCGTTTCTGGCGTCGGCGCGCGACGACGAATATCGCGCAGGGTAATGTGCAGCAAGATGGAAGAAGTATTCGCCCGGCACATACCCGAACTTTGCAGGCGTCCTCCCGACGGCGGGCATCCAGCTCCAACTACTCAATCAAGGAATCTTGACAATGAAGAAGAACCTGATCCTCTCGCTCTGCGCGGCACTCCTTGCAATGATCGCAGTTCATGGCATCGCGCTTGCACAGCCGCCCGAGGGTTGCCGCGAAATCACTCTGGCCGACGGCACAAAGGTTACCTGCGTTATCGTCAACGGTGTGAAGGTGTATGCCGACGACGCCGGCAACGTTTACAACCTGAACTCGACCGGCAACGCCACGTTCCAGGCCACCGGCAACAAGGGGTGCGTGCAGGTGCTCGCGCCGCTGTCGCTGTCGGCTTCGGGGAGCGATCCTGTGCTCGGCACGGTGACCACCACGCTGGACGCCTCGCGCACGCCGTCGCCGTCGACCGTCGCGCAGACGATCGATGCCGGCTCGTTTCCGGCAGCGGCCTCGATCAACTTCTATGCCTATGCAACGCTCTCCAGCAAGCCGGGCGTCACGTATCGTTCGGTGACGGAATTGAGCCTCTCTGGTGTCGTCAACACCTTCAATCCGTTCAATCAGGAGAAGTTCTCCATCGCCTCGCCGGTGGACTTCGAGGATGTCGCGGCGCCGGGGAAGGTTGCCTTCACGCTGAAGAATCTTGACGTCACGCTCAACTGAGAACGTGCGACTCGGGCTGCGCCCGCGGCGAGGCCCGGACTTCCGCCTTGTGATGTATGATGACCTCGTGCGCGCCGTGGAAATTCCGCGGCGCGCACGCTGTTTTTCAGGCGCGGCGGATCAACAGCAATTCGGAAGAAGCAATTGGTGCGCGCGCTTTCGTACTATTGCATCGTTCGCTCGCGCATCGCGTGGGCGGCGTGCTGCGGCGGTCGAGCATCGATCGTTGCGCCGTCAGGACCCGGACGGGGTCCGCTCGACGGCTTGGCACGAGAAAGTTGCGCTGGCGCCAACAGCGCATTCCGAGGAGAGAACGATCGTGCCCTGGGTCTCGGCCTTGGGCACGATTGTTTACACCGGCCCGGATCGCACGGCATCGTGATGACCTCGGAGGTGTGCATTGCCTCAACGGGGAATGTTCTTCGTATGTGGTGGATGTTCGTGACGGGTCCAACGCTTCACGCACGTTCCATTGGCAATCGAGAGGGGAGTAAGAGGGGGATGGAGGCGTCGGATTCTTACGTACATCAGCAGCAGTACACGGACGTCGCCTGGGTCGTCGCAGGCACGGGCGACGTTCCGTTCGGCCCAGCCTCGGCGTCGATCGTGTTTCCGTTTCACGAATAGCAAGGCAGAAGAAGCCTGCGTTTTGCCACCGCCGTAACATTGCACCATTAAGTCTACTTCGATTATCGCTTCCGAACATGATCGCTCATTGAGCACGACGTTTCGCAGATCATGAACAGCGCGCCTGGCTACGGGTATCGCGATGGCAGGGAGATGCAGTCGGCTGTGGACGAGTACCTACATTCAACCATGAGGAGTTCAGCAACATGTCGATCAAGAAGCTTCTTCTGACTGCGGCAGCGGTGGTTACCGGCACGGTGGCGATCGCTTCGGCTTCCTACGCTCAGTGCGGTTCGATCATCATCCCCGAGCAGTCGCGCGTGACGTGCATCATCGTCAACGGCCAGAAGGTGTATGTCGATCCGAACGGCAACGTCTACTCGCTCACCTCGAACGGCAACGGCACGTTCACCGCAACCTCGAACAGCCAGAACCCGTGCACGCAGAACCTCAACGTGACGTCGATCTCGGCCACCGGCAACAATGCCACGCTCGGCACGGTCACGACGACGCTCGACGCATCGCGTCCGTCGACCGGTGCCACGATCCAGTCCAACCAGGTGGTCGCGCAGTTCCCGGCCACGGTGAAGTTCGCCTTCTATGCCAAC
>CAZJYH010000575.1:0-3620 GCA_964549365.1 uncultured Alphaproteobacteria bacterium | reverse complement strand
ATTACGACGTGTCGCCGGAAGACGGCGTTATCCCGTAGGTGAAGAACTGGGTGTCGATCGGCGCCAACGTTGTCGACGGTGAGTCGAACACGTACAACCCGCCGCCGCCGAGAGGCCCGGTTGGACCGCAGCAGCTGAATTCGCCGGTCTGCTTGATGGACCGTCGCGACATCGGTGGTGGTTTCTACAACAACAACGTGCCGGGTGTGATCGGTGGTGATACGCTGATCAGCTTCCCGATCAACCTGAGCCAGTCGGTGATCAACCCGATTCTGCTCCTCTCGTACCAGCGTTCGGGTCGTCAGCAGAACGGTTACGCGCGTGGCTTCAGCGACGCTCTCCGCGTCGGCCCCGAGCATGCCGTGTACAACACCGTGAAGGACGGCTTCTTCCAGCTGCCCGACCGCATGGTGGTGGAGTTCGCACAGCCGAGCCAGGACGGCCTGAACGGCGTCGTGAACATCCAGAGCGGCTGGCGTACGAGCCAGTTCGGTCGCCCGAATGATCGTCCGACGTGGGGTGCGCAGGCACCGCGCTGGGGCGTGTTCGGCGGCGGTGGTGGTTCGGGTCAGGATACCGTCGGTCGTATCATCGTCGACGAGTTCGATCCGGGTAAGGACTTCGAGTTCAGCCGCGCGTTCATCCCGGTCCCGACCAGCTGGGCCAGGGCGAATCCGGGCAACCGTACCTTCCGCTTCCGCGTTCGCGTCGAGGCGAAGATGGACGGCAATCCGTTCGGTGCACCGGCTGATGACGGCGACAACTTCTATCTGGACAACGTGATGCTCGTCGAGCCGGATAAGCCCGAGGTCGAGATCACGGCCGTCCGCGTCGATTGGCCGTACTCCGAGGCTCCGGCTTCGCAGGCGCGCGCCATCCCGTTGTCGGTCAAGATCGGCAACAACGGTGCCACGGCAGCCACCACCTTCGGTGTGGCCATGTATGTGGAGAACCTGACGTCTCCGCCGCCTCCGGGCTTCTACAACTACTATCGCTATCAGTCGATCATCTCGATCCCGGCCGGTCGCGACCGTGTTGAGAACTACCCGACGTGGAACGCGCAGGAGTGCGGTGCCAACTTCAAGGCGACGCCGACGACTCCGCAGAACACCGTTACGCAGACCGACTACCGTATTTCGGCGCGGGTTCTCCCGCTGAACTACGACTCGTACACGGCCAACGACCTCAGCTACACGGACTTCCGTCTGCGTCTGGGCCCGACGTTCGCGTACGACGACGGAAGCAACGATGTGCAGACCTTCGCTCAGCTTGTCGGTCGCGGCCTGAACCTGGTCCCGCCGTCGAACCAGGACGGCCAGGGCGCCTCGCCGTTCGGCCCGAGCGGTGGCTCGAGCTCCGGTACGTTTGCGATGCAGTTCCGCATCCTTACGCGCGACACCGTCCGCGGCTTCAAGGCCTACTACTCTGGTGCCAACCAGTCGCAGGACTTCATTCTGTACTCGATCTACAAGCAGCCGGGCGGTACCAGCGTGAACAATCCGCCGGTCGGTCTTCCGATTGCTTCGACGCGTGCCTACGCACGCCGTGGTGAGGGTCGTGCTGACTTCCCGGTTGCGGGCCGTCAGTTCCACTTCGATCAGTTCGTGACGTATCTGCTCGATACGCCGTACGTGGCCGAGCCGGGCACCTACTTCGCCACCGTGGCGCAGTTGGGCCAGACCGGTCTCGAGCTCGGCGGTGACGCCAGCCGCATGGCGCAGGTGACCACGATCCGCTCCGACGGCCCGCCCGTCGGCGTGGGTAACTACTCGATCGCCGCTCATCCGGAGATGCGTCAGAACCGCTTCTGGTACGAAGTGACCACCGAGTCCGGTGGTTGGAACCCGATGATCACGTTGACGAACAACCCTGGTTACCCGCACCTCAACTGGTTGGGTTCCGTGGGTCCGATCAACACGTTCACCCGTGGTTCGTGGATCCCGATGATCCGCCCGTACTTCGGTCTGAAGAACAGCACGGCATGCGCCGTCGAGCCGGTCGAGCTCGCGAGCTTCGAGGTCACGGCCCTTTCCGACGCTCTGCGCCTGGATTGGACGACGGCTTCGGAGATCAAGAACCACGGCTTCTACATCGAGCGTCGTGCGAAGGAGAGCGAGGGTGAGTGGGCCGATGTCGCCTTCCAGGCCGGCAACGGAACCACCAACCGTACGCATCAGTATGCGTATGTCGATCACTCGGTCGTGCCGAACGTGACGTACCAGTATCGTCTCCGTCAGGAAGACGAGGGTGGTGCCGTCAACTACAGCAGCGTGAAGGAAGGTCGTCTCGCCGGTGCTACGGCGGGTGCGGCGGTCAACACGCTCGCACAGAACGTCCCGAACCCGATGAACGGATCCACCCGGATCTCCTTCAACGTGATCGAATCGCAGCCGGTGACGGTTGAGATCGTGGACGTCTACGGCAAGACGGTGAAGAGCTTCTCGCTCGAGGCGAAGGCCGGCGGCGAGAACGCAATCGACTGGGACGGCCGTGATGCGAGCGGTGCAGTGGTGCCGAACGGTGCCTACGTGTACAAGCTCGTCGGCAACGGCTTCACGCTTGCCAAGAAGCTCACCGTTTCGCGGTAATCGATTAACGATGTGTCGGCGAGCGATCGCCTTCACTGGATGATAGCACGCCCCTCCGGACGCAGGTCCGGAGGGGCGTTGTATTTTGAGCGCCGCCGGCTGTCATCAAAAGACACAGCGTCGTGACGGCCCAACCAGTATCATCGCGCCGAATATTCTCGGCCAGTCCGGGCAACCCACGTCATGAATGCATCGGAAACCGACAAGCCCATACGCGTCGCCGTGTTCGCCTCCGGGCGGGGGAGCACGTTCCGTGCGATCCACGCCGCACTCGAGCATCCCGATGCGCCCGCCTCGCTTGTTCTCTGCGTGAGCAACAACCCGCGGCCGGGGGCCTTCGAGTATGCCGAGAGCGTCGGCATCGAATGTGTCCGCTGCTCGCCGCGCATGTTCCCGGACGAGGATCAGTATGCAGCCTCGCTCGTCGCGACGCTTCAGGAGCGCAACGTGGAGCTTATCGTGCTCGCGGGCTACATGCGCAAGCTCCCCCCCGCTGTCGTCGGAGAGTATCGAGGGCGCGTGTTGAATATCCATCCCGCACTTCTTCCGAAGTTCGGAGGACAGGGGATGTACGGCATGCATGTCCATGAGGCGGTGATAGCTGCAGGAGAGACCGAGAGCGGGCCCACGGTGCATCTGGTGGATGAGGAATACGATACCGGGCCCATCCTTGCACAACAATCCGTGCCGGTGCTGACGGGGGACACGCCCGCAGCGCTCGCCGAACGCGTGCTGTCGGTTGAACACGTGCTGTATCCGCGCGTGATACTGGATATCGCCGCACGCATGCAGCGTGAACGCGGCGCGCGCGCATCACACCCGGAACATTGAACTCGAAGACCGCTCCGGCCGTCATCGCCCAAGTGTTCCCCAATCTTCAGGCCGCTGCGCGTTCCACTTCGACGTCGCAGGGTCTCGACCGAATCATCTCAAGGAATCGTCATGGCAACGCTGGAAACCTTCGCAAACCCGAAGCCGGAGCGTGATTACACGATCACGCATGTCAACCCGGAGTTCACGTCGGTGTGCCCG
>CAZJYH010000574.1:0-3635 GCA_964549365.1 uncultured Alphaproteobacteria bacterium | reverse complement strand
GCGCGATGTTCACGCTCAGATCGACGTATGCATCGTTCCCCTTTCGCCTGAAGAACGGATCATCCGTCGGAACAGGTTCATTCGTGTCGGGGGGAGCCGTCTTCGCCTTGCGGCCGAAGAGGTTGCCGAACAGATCGTCGATCGAGAAATCGCCGAACCCCTTGGCCCCGGCCGATTGGCCGGCACCGTGGCGTTCACGCTGCGCGGCGGTTCCGTAGCGCCGCATGAACTCCTCGTAGCTCATCTCATCGGACGAACCTCCGCCACCGAACCCGAATCCCCCCATGCCGGACCCGCCGCCGAGCTTGCGGAATTGATCGTACTTCTTCCGCTTGTCGGCATCGCCCAGCGTATCATACGCCTCGCTCACTTCCTTGAACTTCTCCTCGGCCGCCTTGTCGCCCGGATGGAGATCGGGATGATACTTCTTGGCAACCTCACGGTACGCCTTCTTGATCTCGTCCGCGGTCGCCGTCTGGCTCACTCCAAGCGCTTTGTAGTAGTCCTTGTTGGTCGGCATGATGCTGTGTTCCCAAAACTCAAACCTAGTGACGAAAC
Organism: uncultured Alphaproteobacteria bacterium; assembly: GCA_964549365.1. Lineage (GTDB taxonomy): Bacteria > Bacteroidota > Ignavibacteria > OLB7 > OLB7 > JAFDZV01. The sequence goes on along the minus strand of CAZJYH010000574.1, from coordinate 3,077 downwards.
CGGGTCGCCCGAAAGTGTGACGCGTAACCGAACGCGCCCGCCGGACGACCCAAGCAATCGAATATGCCATCGGCCACGCGAGCAACCAAGCGGTCGGCGATGCGCCATGCGAGCCCGGCCCGGCACGAGAGCATACGGCGCCGCCGGGTTGCTACGAGGAGCGAGCGGCATTCGGTGCCGAGCCCATCAATCGCACCCCCCGCTCGAAGACCTCCTCGAACCCCACGCGGCGCAGGCAGACGAGGTCGCCACGAGCGCACGTCCGGCCCATGCATGCGCCGCACGCCAGGTCTTCGCTCGCGAGACAGTCCGTGTGAGGCCCGCATGGACGGCTCCAGGTGGAGCGGCTCGCCCCGAACAGGCCGAGCGTCGGTACGCCGGAAATCCACGCAAGATGCATCAGCCCGGAATCATCGCTCACCATCAACCGGAGATGCTCCATCAACGCGAGCGCTTCGGCGGCGGTTGTGCGCCCCACCAGGTTCAGGGCATCGGCGCCGAGCTCGTCGGCGATCCGCTGCGCGCCGGCGAGCACGTGTCCGGTGCCGACGAGCACGATCCTTGCGTTCCGCTCGCTCACGAAACGGCGGGCCAGCGCGACGTATGCTTCGATCGGCCAGTTTTTCGTCGGCCAGCAGCCGGCCGGGTTCACACAGATGAGCGGGCGCGCGTCTGTTTCCACGTCGTGGCCCGCGCGGCGGAGGATCTCACGGGCACGCGCGCGAATCGCCGGGCGCAGCCTCGGCGCATACGACGGCGCGATCGCACCGAGACCGACGGCGCGCGCGGCGTCGAGATACCGGTCGAGCGCCGTGCGCGGCGCGAATCGATCGAAGGCGGCCCAGGCGGGCACGCCGGCCGCGCGACGGATCAATCCGGACTGCGTCGAGCGCTGAACATCGAGCAGCAGATCGGCACGGCGCGCGCGCAATCCTGCCGCGACGGCGGCCGCGGCACGGACCATTCGGGCGCCCTCGGTTCGGACCCCCATCACTTCATCCACCGCCTCCACGGCGCGGAACATCTCCGCATACGGCGCCGAGGTGATGAACGTCAGATGCGCGTCCGGAAGCGCCTCGCGAAGCCCCGCAAGCAGCGGCAGCGCGATCGCCGCGTCGCCGAAGGCGTGCAGACGGATCACGGCCACTCGATGCGGGGACGTGCCGGCCGCGAGCGGCCGCGCCGCGATTCCCTCGGCGACCATCGGCGGAACACTGAGGTCGGCGGCTGTGGTCATGCTGTCCGAACGTGAATAATGCGTAGAATGGTGGAAGATACACCTTGCCGTATGATCAACGACGCCCTGATTCCATCGCATTCGAGCGCCTCGCGCGTCCTTCCGCCGAACAAGGCAGGAGCGGTTGCCGGTCGGCGGACGTGCACCCTGAGCATCGTGATCCCGACGCTCGACGAGGAACGTCATCTGCCAGGCTGCCTACGCTCGCTGGAGTCGTTGAACGCGGAGGTGATCGTGGCCGACGGTGGCTCGCGCGATCGGACAACCCGAACGGCTGCCGAGGCGGGCGCCCGCGTGATCACGGCGCCGCGCGGACGCGGGACGCAGATGCATGCCGGCGCGCTCGCGAGCACCGGCAACACGCTCCTCTTTCTTCACGCCGACACGTGCCTGTCGACCGCGGCGTGCGCATGGCTTCGAGCGCTCCCGGCTGAGCTTCCCTTCTCCGCGGCCACCTTCCGAGTCCGCTTCGATCGCGAAGGGTTCCTGTACCGTCTCTTCGCGTGGGGCGCCCGGTTCGATTCTGTCTGGACGTCGTTCAGCGATCAGGGCATTTTGATCGCGCGGCGCACCTACGACCAGATCGGCGGGTTCCCGGGCTGGCCGCTTCTCGAGGACGTGGCCCTGCTGCGCGCGGCGCGACGGGCGGGGAGGATCGCGAAGATCCCGGCCCAGGTGACCACGTCGGCCCGACGTTTCGAGCGCAACGGCCCGGTCCGCCAGCAACTCCGCAATCTTTCCATCCTCACGCGCTTCCTGCTGGGCGGCGATCCGATCCGGCTCGCCTCCCGGTACGCCGTTCATACCGAGCCAGGCCATGACGCATCACTTCCTCTTCCGGCCATTCCACGCGTCCATGATGTTCTGTAGGAAATATTCCCGATGTCATCGCAAGGCTGAACCCTTCACTGCCCGTCGGGGTGAACTCCACGAGGCCGTGGCGATCTCACCGCCGGGCTGTGTGGTCGAAGTTCGGCGAGATTGCTTCCTTCGCAAGCGCAGGACCGCTTCGCTCCCGCTCAGGAACATCGAAAGGACCTGGGTCGTTGCGAGCGACCGAAGGGAGCGTGGCAACCTTGCCGTATTACCGTGCGAGCCCGGTGAGATCGCCACGTCGTCGCTTCGCTCCTCCTCGCGAAGATCCCGGTTTTTCCTTCCCCAGGAACAGCGCACGTGCGCCACTTGGCTCGCAATGACAATGGGATATGTTCGCCGCCGAACGGACAGCAGACCGACATCCGCGTTCATGCTTGCATTGGCGTTGACGGCTGCCATGAGCCTGGCGGCCGTCGGCTGCCGCAGCGACGAGGCGGCACGCGACACCCGGCCCCCGGATTCGAGCACCGTTGCCGCGCGCGAGTCGGCGGCAGTGGAACGTCACGGGGAGCCGGACGCGACGGATGGGGCCGCCGGCATGCTCAAACGCGCCGAGGCGGCCCTGCTGCGGGCGGATGGAATGGGCGAGGTGACGGTCGTGTGGCAATCCGACGGCGTGCTGGAATTGCGTGGGACGGTGACCAATCCCGCGGACCGCGACCGCGCCGAGCAGCTCATGCGGGGGGTACCGGGCATGCGGGGGGTGACGAACAACCTTACGGTGGGGAGGTGAGGGATGTGTATGTCGTTCGGAGCTGACCACCTGTTCCGCCCCAATCCAATCCAACCAGGTATTCCGAGCAGTATCACTATACTCGGCGCCCCTCATCGCAATAGGCACATTGGCGCCACCTGCGTCACTAAGCGTCATCGGGCCACTGAATCACCTCGGAATCCGATTCAACATCGCGAGCCTAAGGATCCGGGAAGCAATAGTGAACGACTTCCTCTTTATACGAAGAGG
>CAZJYH010000573.1:0-3638 GCA_964549365.1 uncultured Alphaproteobacteria bacterium | reverse complement strand
GGCTGCAGCACCGAGCCGTACTTGCTTTTCGGCGCCATCACACCGCGCCCCATCACGCTCATCTTGCCGTACTCGCGCGTGTAGAGCGTGAGGATCTTGCTCGACTCGCGAATGCGGCGCGCATGCAGCACCACCGCGTCCGTCTTGACGATCAAGAGCGAGCCCCGCGCCGATGCGTGCGTGTGATCCGCACGCGGATCGGACGCAGTTGCGCGCGAAGATGCTCGTTGCGGATCATGACCGTGAGCGCCGTGAGAATGATGCCGATAGTGACCAGGGGTACGATGATCATAAGAAGGAGAACGTCCGTATTGTTGACCGAACCAGGAAACGATGCCCCACCGTGCCGGGGCGGATTGTCTGCTACGACGGCCCATGCGGTCGGCTAGTTTATCGCACGACGACATTTGATTGATGACGCCGCCGACGCCGTCCGTCACAAGCGCACCTCGGCCCATTGCCGGGCCCCGCACCGGATCCTACTTTCGCCGGCGAAGGATCGTGCCGTCGGCGACAAGATGGCTCAGGTATCCGGCCACCGCCCCGAGGTAATACGGCAGCCCCTCGACCGTGGATGTCTTCATGAAGTACATCGGCCCGGCGAGAATCGGCAGCGGCACCAGAAGCATCGCCCAGAGGCTGTGGGTCCAGCCGCGATGACGGCTGAGGATCGGAATCAGCGCCACGAAGCCGACCACCGCCGCCTCCTGCCAACGCCCAAGCAGCAGCAGCGTCAGATCGAGCAGAAAGAAGAGCCGATAGAACAGGAGCTGTCCCTTGCTCTTGATGTCGATATCCGGAAAGAGCGCAAAGATCACCGCCAGCCATACCATAACGGCCCCCTTCACCAGCCGTTCCTGCATCGGCATCACTGCGGCGAGCGACGTGTAGCCGAGCCCGGCAACCAGCAGAACGCCGAAGATCACGGCCATCACGATATGCCCCTTGTACCCCGCCATTGCCGATGAAATTACGCATCGGCCCCCGAGCACGAAATCCCTCATTCCGACGCGCGCTTCTCGATAATGTTCCCGTCTTGCGCACAAAATGCAATAACGGTAACTTGGCGCACCCACTTCCGCCGGCGCGCCGCGATCGGATCGAACACCCGCCGGCATGCTGAACGACGTTCCCGTCTGCACGTATGGATGACACTCTCAAACCGCTGAAGCTGACGTTGAAGGAGCTGGTGGACCACTACGAAGGATTCCTCAAGGAATGCGAGCGCAAGAGCGCCGAGACAAGGGGCACGTATCAACGCGCCCTGCGTGATTTCCTGAAGTGGTTCCCCATCGACAAACGCTTCCTGTTCCGCGTACGCGACGTTGAACGCTACAAACGCTATCTCGTCGAGCGCAAGGGCCTGCAGAACGTGTCGGTTGCCACGTATATGACGGCACTTCGCCGATTCTGCCAGTACCTGATCGACATCAAGCTGCTCGAAGCCAACCCCGCCGCAAGCGTCGTCGGTGGAAGGCGGCCGGCCGGGCACTCGCGCACCTTCCTCAGCTACGACGAGATCGGCGCACTGCTCAGCGCCGTCGATCGCTCGACGCTGCAGGGGGAGCGCGACTATGCCATCATCCTCCTCATGCTCGACTGCGCGCTCTCCGAACGCGAATGCCTGTTGGCCGATGTCGGCGACGTCATCGACGACGGCGCCGCCTGGCGTCTCCAGGTGCAGGGGAAGGGACGCTCCGTAAAGGATGCCACCGCCGTGCTGACGGCCGACGCGCGCGCGGCGATGCACTCGTATCTCACCCGGCGCTTCGGCATCGAGGAGCGCCGCGCGGACGCCCCCCTGTTCGCCAGCATGAGCAACCGGACGAATGGGCAGCGGATGACCGCACGCGGCATTCGCGAGGCCGTGACGCGGTGGCTTCGGGCGAGCGGCGTGAAGGGGAATCGCGATCGCGAGCTGACCCCATTCTCGCTCCGGCATACCGCCGGGCTGTTGATGGTCGACAGCGGAGCGACGATCGAAGAGGTGATGAGCCGGATGCGCATCGAATGGGCGCCGACGGCTCAGCTCTATTTCAAGATTCGCGGCAAGCTCGGCACGAACGCCGGGGCCGCCGATGAGACCAGGACCAGCTCATGATCAACATCCTGACCTCCGACGAATCCGGCTGCATCCAACATGTGAGCCTCGCGGAACTCGGGCCGATGCTGAACGAACGCCCCGACATGCGTTACTGGATCGATCTCGACAACCCCACCACCGAGGAGGAGGAGCAGATCCTGCGCGCAACCATGGCCTTCCACGATCTGGCGATCATGGATTGCCGGCGCGAACGCCTGAACCCGGACGGCAGCGACCACCTTCCGAAGGTGGAGGACTACGGTGGGTACGTCTTCTCGATCATCAACCCGATCGCCCTCGTCGATACGCCCCCCGGCGAAGTCCCCGCGATCGAAACCCAGCAGATGAACGTCTTCCTCGGCGAGCACTATATCGTCACGCACCATTACGAGCAGAGCAGCGCGATCCAGGAGGTGATGGCGTCCTGCAGGAAGAACCGGCACCTGCTGCAGCGCGGGCCGGATTACATCTACCATCTGATCCTGGACGCGATCGTCGACAACTACACGCCGATCCTCGACGCCTACGACGTGCTCGTCGAGGACCTGGAGGACGAGATCTTCAAGGGAGTCTCGAAGACGACCCTCCCCAGGCTGTTGAAAATGAAGCGCCAGGTGTTTCAGCTTCGCCGTATCACCACGTACCAGCGGGAGATGGTCTATCGACTGTCGCGCGGCGAGTTCCCGTTGATCACGCTGGAGGAGATCGCCTACTACCGCAACGTGTTCGACCACCTGGTGCGCGCCGCCGAGTTGGCGGAATCCTACCGCGACATCCTCACCGGCCTGCTCGACGCCTATCTGTCGATGACCTCCAACCGCCTGAACGAGATCATGAAGGTGCTGGCGATCATCTCCACGTTCTTTCTCCCCCTCACGTTCATCGCCGGCGTCTACGGGATGAACTTCAACACCGATTCCTCGCCGTTCAACATGCCGGAGCTGAACTGGCCGTTCGGCTACGTCTTCGTGTGGGCGCTGATGATCGGCGTCTCGGCGTGGATGTTCATCTACTTCCGCAGAAGAAAGTGGTTGTGACGGCGATATGCTGCGCCGGGCATGACGCCCTGAACAATGAAGGCACTTCCGCGAGCGGAAGTGCCTTCTGAATATTCGCTCCCACATCGGCACGGATGCCGCCGGTGAGAGCCTGCTGTCGGAGCGGCGGGATTTGAACCCACGACCCCTTCCACCCCAAGGAAGTGCGCTACCGGGCTGCGCTACGCTCCGAATTCCGGTCTGATCCTCTCAACGGATCTACAGCTTGCGTCTGAGCTGCATCAAGGTCGCCCGAAGGGAGGTCAGCGTCTCCTTCAGCGGCTGGGGATCGGCATTCGCCGTTGCCTGCTTCAAGTGCTCCTCTAACGCACCTTCCCTAAGCGACCCATTCTCAGCAACAATGGCCCCCATCACCTGCCGGGCCCCCTCGATCGTGTAGCGATCCTCGCGCGTCAGGCGCTTGATCAGCTTCACGATCTCAATGTCCTTCTCCGTATAGATCCGATTGCCCGCACGATTCTTCTGGGGACGCAATTGTTCGAATTCCGTTTCCCAGT
>CAZJYH010000572.1:0-3640 GCA_964549365.1 uncultured Alphaproteobacteria bacterium | reverse complement strand
CCGAGCGCAAGCTGCGCATGGCCTCGCACGGGCGTTCGATGTGGGAGATTCCGCTCGAAAAGCCGACGCTTCCCCCCGCGATTCTTTCGCCGAACGGCGGTGAGATCTGGATGGCGGGGACGCAGCACGCGATCAGCTGGAGCGGGATCAGCGGAGCGGTGAAGATCGAGTACTCGCTGGATGACGGCGCCTCGTGGAAGCTGTTGATCGACAACGTGACGGCATATCGCTGGAACGTGTTCGACACGGCGGTGATCGCCGCGCGCGTTCGCGTGACCTCGATGGCCGATGCCGAGCGCACGGCCACCAGCCGCAGCTTCACCATCACCAACTTCACGATCGGCGGTGTGGTGCGCGCCGCTCAGGTGACCACGATCCCCTACGGCCTCGCCTTCGACGGCGAATACCTGTGGGCGACGGACTTCGGCGGCAGCAAGCTGCTGAAAATGGATCCGAACACTCTGGCCACCGTGGGGCAGGTTCAGCTGGACAACTCCATGGGCGACAGTCTGTTCACGGACCTTGCGTACAACACGAAGAACGGCCATTTCTATATCCACCGACTGTTCAACACCACGGATGCGAGCCCGGGCGGACAGCTGTTCGAAGTGGACAAGAGCGGCCACAGGGTCAACGGCTGGATTTCCCCGGCGATTTACCCGGTCGGCATCGCGTTCATCGAGGCCCCGAGCGGCCCGCAGTTCATGGTCACCGACCGCAACGGCGAATCGCAGAAGATCTACTTCCTCGACGCGAACAACCCGGCAACGATCGTCAGCTCGCAGAATCGTACCCGTATCAAGAAGTATGGTCCGCGCGGCCTGACCAACGGCCCGGCGAAGGGGGAGGTGTACCAGGTGATCACCGACTTCACCGGCGACGCATTGCAGACGGCCAACGCGGAGAAGTTCGCGTACAACAACCAGCAGCTCGGCTGCACGATCGGCCTGACATCGCCCATCACCGCAGGCTATATCAACTCGCGCGGCCTCGAGTTCGATCCGCGCGACAGCAACCTGTGGGTGAGCGATTACGGCGGCAACATCTTCAAGATCATCAGCTGCGACGGCCGTAATACGGCGACGCCGCCGCCGGTGTCCGGCGTGCAGACATCGAGCACGCCGGATGGCCTGACGTTGATGCAGAACCTGCCGAACCCGTTCTCGACGTCGACGCGCATCTCGTTCACGCTCGCGGCGAACGCCGACGTGTCGCTCGCGGTCTACTCCGCCGATGGGCGCCTGGTGCGCACGATCGCCTCCGGTGGGTTCGAGGCCGGCACACACACGGTGGACTTCGACGGCACCGGCCTCGCCTCCGGCGTGTACCGGTACGTGCTCGCCTACAACGGCCGCGCCGCGCTTGCGCGGACGATGGTGTACGTGCGGTAAGGCGCCCTCTGCCCGACCGAACGATTCTCGAATGAGCGCCGACGATGCATTGCATTCGTCGGCGCTTTCGTTGTATATGGAGGGGCTGCGAATTTCAAGACGCGGCGCGCCGATAGGGGTGATCGCGACAATCGGACGACGCCGGTGTCTTCTGCGGTACGGTACGCCGCGGACGCGCTTCTCCTGCATGTGCGCTCCGGGCACCGCAACTCGCTGCGCTGAATTCCGTCCGGCGGTTCGGCCGATCGATCCATTTTTTTTCCGATGCCTTCATGCATACAACTGCAACCACTGCGGCAACCGTGTCGCTCCTGATGTTGATGGCCGTTCTCGACACTGCAGCGCAGGCCCTCCCCTATCAGACTTCCGAACCGGGAATGACTCCGATGCGACGCGAGCTCTATTTCTACGGCATGCGCTCCTATCCGTTCGGCCGCATCCCGCAGGGGGCGCGGCAGCAGGCGATCGTGCAGGCGGGCACCAGGCTCCCCGCGTTCGCGGCCCCGTCGGGCCGGACGCTCATGTCGGCGAACCGTTGGACTCCGATCGGCCCGGATGAAATCGGCGGCCGCGTGAACTCGATCGTCTGCCACCCGACCGACGGCAAGACGCTCTGGATCGGCGCCGCGGACGGCGGCGTCTGGAAATCCACCGATCGCGGTAGCTCCTGGATGCCGTTGATGGACGACGAGAACGCGATCGCGATGGGAGCGCTGGCGGTGGATCCGCGGAACACGGATGTGATCTATGCGGGGACGGGTGAGATGAGCTCCAACAGCGACTCGTACACCGGGGCGGGAATCATGAAGACGGTGAACGGCGGCGTAACGTGGCGTCCGGTTGCGCTCACCAACGTCGGCGCGTTTTCGAAGATCGTCGTGAGCCCGACGAACAGTCTCGTGGTCTACGCCGGAGCAACGAAGAACAACGGCGGACTCTACCGCTCCATCGACGGCGGGAACACGTGGCGGCGCACCTTCGCCCACGCGGTCTCCGACGTCTCGATCAACCCGGCGAACACGAGCCGGTTGTGGATCGGCACGATGTCGAAAGGGGTCTTTCGATCCGACGACGGCGGGCTCACGTGGACACAGAAGAACAACGGCCTGCTGATGTACGGCGAGGTGTTCGGACGCATCTCGGTGCAGTGCGCCCCCTCGCTCCCGTCCACGCTCTACGCTCTGCACCACGAATCGAACAGCAACGGAGATACCAGCTACGCGCGCATCTACATCTCCACCAACAGCGGCGACTCCTGGGACACCTCGTACACCGGGGGCAACTTCCTGGACCACCTGAACGGCACGCAGGGCTGGTACAACAATGTGATCGCCGTCCACCCCCTGTATCCGTACCTCGCGTATGCGGGAGGCATCGGCGCGGTGACCACCAGCAACGTGAGCGCTCCCGACGTCTGGCGATTCATTGGAGGGCTGCATGCGGATCAACATGCGATCGCCTTCGACCCCGCGAATCCGGACAGAATCTACTTCGGCAACGACGGCGGAATCTATCTGAGCGAGGACGGCGGCACGGTGTTTCGGCGACGCAACCGCGGGCTGGCGATCACGCAATTCTATGCGATGAAGATCGACGATGCGGATCCACTCCTTACCTACGGCGGCACACAGGACAACGGCACCGTGGCAAACAACTCGACGCAGACCGGCGACTTCCTCGGCGGCGACGGCTTCTTCGTCTGCGTCAATCCGTTGGACCGCACCATCATCTTTGCCGAGACGCAGTACGGCTTCCTCTATCGCGTCAACACGACGACCCATGAGGAGTTCGGCATCATGGAGGGCATCCTCGGCGACGACGAGGCCGCGTGGTCCGCTCCGCTGGTGATGGATCCGCGCGATCCGATGGTGATGTGGCACGGCCGACACCATCTCTACGTGACCACCGATCAGGGAAACGTCTGGCGTCCGACCGACGTCCGGTTCGAGGGGCAGGCATCGGCGATCGGAATCTCCCCGGTGAACACCGCCATCGTCTACGGCGGATCCGATCACGGCGAGATCTTCGTGACAAGCAACGGCGGCGCCGACTGGGCCGACCGCACCAACGCCCCGGGCGCGCCCAATCGCGCCGTCACGGACTTCGCCCCGTCGGCCGTCGACTCCAACACCTGCTACATGACCGTCAGCGGGTTCTTCAGCGGGCACGTCTTCAAGACCACCGACCGCGGCGCCTCATGGACCGACATCTCCGGCGAGCTTCCGGACATCCCGATCAACGCCATCGCA
>CAZJYH010000571.1:0-3670 GCA_964549365.1 uncultured Alphaproteobacteria bacterium | reverse complement strand
GCAAGGAGGAATCGTAGAGCGTGGCGACGTACATAATTCATGCCGATCTCCCGATGGTCTGAACAATGGGCAACCGATATCCGACAATGACAACACTACTCCGTACCGCCGGACCGAGGGCCGTCTCCCGGACGTTTATTATTATGGCGGCCGCGAGGAGACGCACACGTCCCGAGGCCCGTTCACCGGCCCACGGTTCGCGTCGAATCCCTCCCGCTCCGCATGTTTCCCGGCGACGATCATTCACGCGGCCGACAGGCAATCGATCTGCTCCCTCACGCGGCGACATCACCATGCCGTTTCAGCCGTGCGAGGAAGGGGTCGAACGTCGGATCGGCCCTTTCAATCTACAAGACACACGTCATGAAACACATTCATTTTCTGCTGCTGCCGATCGCCTGCGTTCTCATCCTGATTTCGCTCGACGCCTGCTCCTCCAGCACCGACCCCGGCACGAAGGATCCGATCGACACCACCTCACACGGCACCGATACGAACGTCACCTACGACAACGGAGACGGCACCACCCGCGCCCCCTCGGCAAAGCGCCGCTACGACAGCGCCAAAGGCGGCGTACAGATCACCGCGATCTACTACCACCAGACCAGGAATGATTCCGCCTACGGGTTGAACGACGAGTGGGTGGTGCTCCAGACCGCCCGCCCAACGCGCACGGCAGGCTGGCGGCTGAACGCCGGCGACGCAGGGCAGGATTCACCGCTCCCGGACACCATCTTCACCACGCTGACGATTTATACGCGTGAGGTCCCGACGAATCCTGTCGGCCTGTCGCAGGCATTTCACATTACAAACCGATGGATCTGGAACAACACGGATCCGGACACGGCGCGAGTGTACGACAATACCGGCGCCATCGTGAACGCGTTCACGTACGACGTCCACTGAAACGACGTCACGGCGCATATTCACAGCTTGAACGACATCGTTGCGGGGAGCACGTCGCTGATGTGTTCCGCGCGCAACCGGCCCCACGACAGATTGCACCGCGCCTTCCGGCATCAGCGATGTTGAAGGCGCGGGCATCCACGTGGAGCGTGGGCGTTCAACGCACATCGCCGATTATGGGCGGCGTGCCGGAGCCACGTACGATCCGGCCAACCGACCTCGGGAAGCCGGCGGAAGACCGACTCCCCAAGGTCGAAAACGTCATTCATGAATATCGCCGCGAACTCGATCGGTTCAGCGGCGATTTCTCATTACGGGCACGGCTCCAGGTGCAGCTTGATCTCGAGGCAGGGGTTACAACGCGCCTCGGTGCGCAGACACATGTTCGGCATCATGCCGTCGCAGTCATATGGAATCCATATCGGGCCGCCGTTGATCGGGACGTTTACACCATTCACCCGCACGGCAATAATTGGAATGAGCGCGCACGGGAATACAAGATGTCCATCCGTAGTAATGACAACCGGATACGTACTTCCGTCGGCATAGTCGATATCGATCCGGATCGGATTGGTGCATGGCGGGAATACGTAGTCCACGTTCACCCACCAATCCGGGCACGGATCGCACAACTGCGCCGAAGCACGCGTCGCGCCAACGGACGAGATCGTCAGGAACGCCATAATCCAGAGCATTCCCGCCCATACAATGTTTCTCTTCATGATTCTGAACTCCCTACGGTTTAATTGATTGAAAATGTGGGGCCTGAAACAGGATGTTGCTATCGGATTGCCGACGCACAATAATTCAACGGTACATCTCCGGGGGCATTCACATACCCCCGGAGATGCGATGTACTCATCGAAAAATCGCCGCGAACTCAAGCGGTTCAGCGGCGGCTTTACATTACTGGCACGGCTCCAGGTGCAGCTTGACCTCGAGACATGGGTTGCAACGCACTTCGGCGCGCAGACACATGCCCGGCATTTCCGGATCGGTGCACGGATACGGGATCCAGATCGGGCCGGCATTGATCGGCACGTTGACGCCGAGCACACTGACCGAGAGAGCCGGCAGCAGCGGGCACGGGAAGATCTGATGTCCGTCCGTGGTGAGATCGATGTGGGTGATGCCGCCCGGGCCGTAGTCGACGTCGATCGGAACGTTGATCGTGCACGGCGGGAACACGTAGTTCACATCCACCCACCATTCCGGGCACGGATCGCACGGCGTCCCCCCCTGCGCGTAGCTCTTGCTCGCACCGACCGTGAGCATGAAGAATACCATCGTCGCGGCGACGCAAAGCGCTGCCCTGAGAACTGTCGTCTTTCTCATGTGGAACAACTCCGATTGGTTGGATTGATACGGGTGTGACGAAGCGCGGCCGATTATCGGCCGAATAACACGACAACCATCACGAGCGGGGTGTGGAGAGTTTTCGATCAGGTGGCGACCACATTCAGCCGTTGAGCATAAACGGGCCCTGCCGCATCTTCATCGTTGAGTGATGCAAATATACACGAAGCAAACGCTCGGCACGGAGTACATATTTGTGTACCCCGGCGCAAAATCAATGACGAATGTCACGAATATGGCCGAATCGACATTTATTCGCTCAATTTTCCACCGTACGACGTCAACGACGCTCCATTTCCGCAAGAGCGGAGAATTGCACCGGGGACGCGCCTCCGAGCCGGAGTGACGTTTCGCAAAGCGGTGTCTCGATCGAGGTCACCGATCTTAGGAAGCCTGGATGGACACGGCACTCGACACTTCCCGACACCACTTCCCTCACCACGTCATCCCGGCGTCGGCGCGCGTTCGGGTGTGACGGTCCGTTCCGGCATGCCGGTGATCGGCGCGCGAGGACTATCTTGTGGGTTTGCCGTGCCGGCCGGCACGGCGATCACGGTACGCACGATGGAGAACGGATGACGATCCTCTCGGTGGAAAACCTCGGCAAGAACTTCGGCATCAAGCCGCTGTTCGAGTCCCTCACGTTCGGACTCGAGGAAAGCGATCGCGTCGGGTTGATCGGGACCAACGGCTCCGGCAAGACCACGCTGCTGCGGATCAGCGCCCTCGAGGAGACGCCCGACTCCGGACGCGTGATGCTGGCGGGGAATCCGATCGTCGGCTACCTGCCGCAGAACCCGCCCTTCGACGCCGATCAGACGGTGCTGGACGCGATCTTCAGCGCAAGCAGCGAGACGATGCGCCTTGTGGCCGACTACGAGCGCGCGTGCGCGGAGCTTGCCGCCGTCGGGGCCGACGAGGCGCGCGCCGCCGCGCTGATGGCCCGCGTTGCCGATCTCTCGGCACGCATGGATTCCTCCGGCGCATGGGAGCTGGAGACAAACGCCACGGTGGTGCTCTCGAAGCTGGGCATCACCGACACGTCCGCGCCGATGGGGGAACTCTCCGGCGGACAGCGCAAACGCGTCGCGCTGGCGCATGCGTTGATCGAACGCCCGGACCTGCTGATTCTCGACGAGCCCACCAACCACCTGGATGCCGAGACGATCGAGTGGCTGGAGAGCTATCTGGCCCGATATGCCGGAGCCCTGTTGCTTGTGACCCACGACCGGTACTTCCTGGACCGCGTGACCAACAGGATCGTGGAAGTGGATCGCGGCCGGGTGATGACCTACGCCGGCAACTACTCCTATTACCTCCAGAAGAAGGAGGAGATGGCCGAGCAGCGTGCCGTTGAATCGCACAAGCGCGACATGTTGATTCGTCAGGAACTGGCGTGGCTGCGGCG
>CAZJYH010000570.1:0-3686 GCA_964549365.1 uncultured Alphaproteobacteria bacterium | reverse complement strand
GCATGCGTCGGAAGAGACGACCACCGGCGAAGTATGCATTGTGCAACAACGCCACGTAAAACCCGGAACTTGAAACCGCTCATGCCAGGCCGAGCAGAGCCCGCGCCTGTTCCGGTCCCTGTGCCATCGCGGCCTCCACGGCATCGAAGCCGATCCGTTCCAGCAGCGCATCCTGCTCGCGCGAACGCCGCATCGCGTCGGCGTACCCGATCGTCGTGAACGTGACCATCGAGTAGAGCGGCAGCCACGCATCGCCGAGCATCTCGTGCAGCGCGGTTTCGATCGTGCGCTTGCGGAGATAGACCGGATCGACCACCTTCGAACGCATCTCCGTGAAGTTCGCCACCGCAAGCCGCGCGATCGCATCGGAGTTCGGCTTGCGCGCCTCGTAGAACGCCCGCATCAGCGCCCCCCAGTCGTCGCCGATCGTCGCCAGCAAACCGTCCAGCACGAAGCAGTCCTCGAAGCAGCAGTTCATCCCCTGCCCGTAGAACGGGACGATCGCATGCGCCGCGTCGCCGATGAGCAGCGCCCAATCATCCAGATACCAGGGGCCGCAGAAGACCGTGCCGAGACGCGAGGTGGGATTGGCTTCCCAGTCGGCCTGGAGCGTCGGCATCAGCGGCACCGCGTCCGGGAAATTGCGCTCCATGTAGGCGCGCACGCCATCCGCGTCGCCCACCGCGTCGAATCCGTCCGGTCCGTCGAACGGCGCGAAGAGCGTGCACGTGAAGGTCGCGTTCGGGTTCGGCAGCGCGATCATCATGAACTCATGGCGCGGCCAGATGTGCAGCGCGTGCGGCTCCATCAGGAACGAACCGTCCGGCCCGGGCGGGATCTCCAGCTCCTTGTAGCCGTGATCGAGCCACTCGGTGTGCTGCTCGAATCCGGGCGCCCCGTCCATCGCCGCGCGCAGCGAGGAGTTGGCGCCGTCGGCCGCGATCAACAGATCGACGTCCACCGTCCGCTCGGCCCCCGTCTCATCGTCGACCACGGTGATGCGCCGGTTCGCCGTGTCCACGTGCGAGCAGCGCGCGCTGAAGTGCACACGCACGCCGTGGTCGCGCTCGGCAGCGTACAGCAGGATGATGTTCAGTCCGGAGCGTGAGATCGAGTTGATCGCCTGCCCCTGCCGGCCGTACGGCTGCAGGTTGAGCGAGCCGTCGTGCCCGTGAATCATGCGCCCCGCCATCTCGATCGCGTCCCCCAGCACGGCCGCGTCCACGCCCACCTCGTGCAGCGCATTGATGCCGCGGGTCGAGAGCGCAAGGTTGATCGATCGCCCGCCGCCGATGTCGCGGATGCGCATGTCGGGGCGTCGCTCGTAGAGGTCCACCTGATAGCCGCGGCGGGCGAGATAGATTGCCAGAAGCGGGCCGGTGAGCCCGGCGCCGAGAAGAGTAATGTGTCGCGCCATCGTCCTGTCTGAATGATTGCGTCGGTTGGAATGTGTTCGGATGAGATGCCTGCCTGCGCCTCGCGTCAATGACGAAGCGCCCGCGCCAGATCGGCGCGCTCGGTGCGAAGGTTGCCGCGCGCACGCTCCTCGAACATCTCGATGAACGGCGAGTTCTGATAGATGCGGTCCCGTTTCAGGAAACGGTCCAGCACGTCGGCCCGAGCGGCGCGATACTCGTCGATGGGTACCCACGCATACTCGCGCCGCACCGCCGCCGAATACGCCCGGTACGTCTTCGGCGCGGCGCCAAGTATCGCAAGATCCGCGTCGATGAACAAGGACGCATCGCCGACGGCATCGGTGTCGTGCCCGGCCGTGGCCAGAACCAGCGCGCACACCGCCTCGATGGTCCCCGCCGGCACGCCGAGGCGCCGCAAAGCCTCGCGGGCCACCTCCGCGCTGCGCGCCTCGTTGTCGCGCCGATGCGTATCGTAGACCACGTCGTGAAACCAGACCGCGAACTCGAGCGCGTCGCGATCGGCGGGGCGCGCGCCGAGATCATCCACGATCTCCAGCAGCGAGCGGACATGATCCGGCGTGTGGTAGAAGCGGCCGGGGGCCTTGTATGCGCCGACGAGCAGGGAGTAGATCCGGTCGCGTTCCGAGGCATCGGTGCAGTAGGCCGAGGACAGTAGTTTCCAGCGCTTCTCGAGGTCGATCATCGAAAGGATTCCGGGATGTACGGGGCGTGCCCTCCATGCCGTATGTTCGAGCGGAACGTGCAGGCGTCGGGAGGAACAACAGAGGATAGAGCATGACAACTTACGATTTCATCGTCATAGGCGGCGGGCGCGCCGGATTCGCGGCATTGCGCCCAGTCGCGGCAGCCGGCAAACGCACGGCAATGATCGACAGCGGCCCCATCGGCGGGCTCTGCGCGCTGCGAGGCTGCAACCCGAAGAAGGTGCTGGTGCGCAGCTCCGAGGCGCTGGCTGCGGTCCGGGAGGCCGAGCGCTTCGGCGTCGACGTCGCGGGCGTCACGGTCGACTGGTCGCGCGTGATCGATCGCAAGAACGGCTTCACCGCGGGCGTCACCGAACTCTCCGAGCGGATGCTGCGCGACATGGGAACGGAGCTGATCCAGGGATCGCCGCGGTTCATCGGGCCGAACACCGTACTGGTGGCCGGGCGTGAGCTGGGCGCCTCCGGTTTCGTTGTCGCCACCGGCTCGGTTCCGCGTCCGCTCACGTTCGAAGGGGCCGAGCATGTCCGAACCACCGACGATATCCTCGACCTCCGGACCGTGCCGGAACATCTGGTGTGCGTCGGCGCGGGCGTGGTGGCCTTCGAGCTCGGACACGTCTTCGCGCGGCTCGGCTCGCGCGTCACGATCCTCGCGCGCGAGAGCCGCGCGCTCGCCGGCAACGAGCCGGAGTTGACCGCGGCATTGATCGCATACTCGCGCGAGATCGGCGTCGAGGTGGTCTTCGAGACAAGCATCATGGCCGTGCGCATCGAGGGCGAGCGTGCGGTCGTGATCGGCGTGCGGGACGGCATCGAGACGCGATACGAGGCGGACTTCATCCTGAACGCGGCAGGGCGCGTCGCCGCGGTTGACGGGCTGGATCTCGACGCGGCCGGCGTGGCCGTGGAGCCGCACGGAGTGGCCGTCACCGAATTCCTGCGCAGCACCACCAACCCCGCCGTCTTCGCCGCGGGCGACGCGCACGGGCGGCTGCAGCTCTCCCCCAACGCCACGTACGAGGGGGATCTCATCGGCACGAATTTCCTGCACGGGGACACCCTCCGCGCCGACTACACGGTGGTGCCGCGCGCGATCTACACCACACCGCAGTTCGCCTCGGTCGGCATCACGGAGGCGGAGGCACGGAAGCAGGGATTGAACGTGCGTGCGGTGGCGAGCGACATGACGGAGTGGACGGTCTTCGCGATCGCGGGCGAGCCACTCGCGCAGGCGAAGGTGGTCATCGACGCCGGAACCGATCGCATCCTCGGCGCCCACATCCTGGGCCCCGCGGCGGCGGAGCTGATCCACCTCTTCGCGATGGCCATGCGGTTCAACGCCACGGCCGCTGACCTCGCCGCGATGCAGTACGCGTACCCGACCTTCGCGAGCGCGGTGCCGTCGATGGTGGCGTGAAGCATCGTGGCGTTGCGGCGTTGCGTGAGTCATCATGGAGGACGCTGGACGTTGGTGGCGAGTGGCGAGTACGTTGGGGTAGGCTCTTCGCGGCGTTGCGCCTTTGCGTGAGCTATCATGCAGGAC
>CAZJYH010000569.1:0-3692 GCA_964549365.1 uncultured Alphaproteobacteria bacterium | reverse complement strand
CTGGATGCTGCCCATTGAGGGCATGGCGAACGTCCTGCAAGTGCTCTACCAGCAGCGCGAGGCAACGAAGCAGGTCATCGTCGAATCGCCGCCGCCGTTGAACAGCACGGTCCACGCAGGCTGATCGAGCGGGAAGCCGTTCGGCAACGAGACGGAATCGACCTGCACCAGCTGCCCCAGCGTGATCAGGCCCGGCTTCGCCCCCGGCAGCTCCATGCGGTAACGCTGGAACGTCGTGTCCTCCTTCAGCACCCCGATCATCGCGCCGCTGCCGGCGTAGGCGCCCGAGGTGTCGAGCGTGTTATCGAACTGTGCCGGAATCGGTATGGCCTGCCCGAGGCTCTGCGTGTTGAAACCGACGAGCGGAAACTTCACCACGAAGATCGTGGCGGTCTTCGCCGCCGACGGAGAATGGAACGAGTAAGCCCACGCGGTGGCGGTTCCCTGATTCAGATCGAACTCCAGCGAGAGCGGCCCCTGGCTGAGGTTGCCGAAGGTCGCAACGAACGTCAGATGCGCGTCGGCGCCGATCGAGTCCTTCGCCTTCTGCAATGCCGCCCGCACTCCCTCGTTGGAGTTGAACGGCAGAAGAATCTGTGCCCGCGACACAGCCGGGAGCGTCAGTGCGATGATCGCGAGAAGGAGGGTACGCGTGAGAAACTGCTGCATGGTATCCGACGGATTCGAGTTGAGATCGATCCCGCGGCCGGCATGATACGCCGCTGCCGCGCTTGACGTACAGGCTCGAAAATACCACGACGGCCGGCGATAATCCTCGCACGGCCGTCGCATCACGGCGCGAGGCCGTGGGAAATGCCTGTTTGATGCATGGTCCCGGCGCTGTCGGCGCAACCGCGAGGGGCAGCCTATCGCCCGGCTCCGAAGTCGATGCGCATGCCGAGCTGCACGCCGTATGTGGTAACCGCCAGCGGCTGCGTCGATTCGTAGTACACATACGAATCCGCCAGATCGGCGCGCGTGCGGTCCGACGCCGCGCCGAACGGCATCACACGGGCGAGCGAGCCGGCGCACTCCAGCGACATCGTCGGCGACATCCGGAATCGCAGCGGCAGCTCGGCGCCGATGCGCCAGGCCGATGCGCCGGTGCCGAGGCGCGCGCCCGGCTCCAGGCTCAGCGCGCCGCCGAGCGGCAGCGAATAGTTGTAGCCGACGCCGATCCACGCCTCGCTCCGTATCGACTGATCCACTCCGGCCGCGCTCGGCACCGCCGACTCGTGCATGCGTCCGTAGCTGTCGCGTGCGATCGAGGAGGTGCCGACCGTCTTGCCGGAATTTTCAAGGCTCACCTGCGAGGCCGTGGGCCCCATCGCCACCACCAGCGAGATCTGATGGGCGTTCCCCACTCGAAGCCCGACCTTGACGTCGAGCTCGCGTGCGGCCGCCGCGTTCACCCCGCCCATCGTGGCGACGCCGCCGCGCAGCGACGCGGACCACCGTGCAACGCTCGCCGGCATCGGAGCCGGCGGGTCGTCCGCGATTCCCTGCGACCGTAGCAGCACGGCGGGATCGACCGTCGACGAGGCACCGTTCGCCGGGGCCATGCCGTTTGCCGGGGCCATGCCGTTCGCCGGGGCCATGCCGTTCGCCGGAGGCACGGCGTTGGCGGCGATGGAAGTCGGGCTCCCTTCCGACGGCGTCGTGGTGCCGTTCGCGGCCGGAACATCGTTTGCAGGCGACATATCGTTCGTCGGGAGCGGGCTGCTCGGCACCGCGGCGGCATCGGGCCGCCCCTCCGAGCGCTTCGCCACACCGTTTGCGGCGGGAGCGTCCATCGGGGTCGTTCCATTCCGCTCGTGATTCGCCACCGCGTCGCGCGAGAGCCGGGCGTTCGGCGCATCGCCGCGCCGCAAGGCGCCGTTGCTCCGGGACCGACCGATGCGGGCGGGATGCGATGAAGCGATGCGCGACGAGCCGATCGCCGACGCATCAGGCGACCGTGCGCCGCTCGCGAAGGACGGGGCAGGATCGGTCTGAGCGGTGCTCGACGGCACGCTCGATGCCGCGACATTCGGCGCATCGGCAACGATCGGCGAGACCGCGGACGCGGTACGTTGAGCGCTCGACGCGGGAGTGGGCCGGCTTGCCCGATCGGCGGCGGCTTGGCCCGAAGCGTTCGCAACGGGAACGTCCCGACGTGCACGGGAGTCGTCGGCGAGCGTCTCACGCTGCCGCAACAGGCTCCCGATACCGATCAACAAGAGCAGCACGGCGATCACACCGGCGAGCATGGAGTACCAGCCGCGCCCGAGAGCGCTCGGAGGAATC
Source organism: uncultured Alphaproteobacteria bacterium (assembly GCA_964549365.1). Lineage (GTDB taxonomy): Bacteria > Bacteroidota > Ignavibacteria > OLB7 > OLB7 > JAFDZV01. Next base: position 1,406 of record CAZJYH010000569.1, on the reverse strand, counting down.
GCCGCCGGCATCGACACTTCGCCCCCCGGTGCGTGCAATCCTTCGGCCTGCAGCCGCTGGAACAGACGCTGCTCCAGCCCCTCGTTCGGACGATCGAGCAGCGGCATGCGACGTGCCGCCCGCGCGATCGCCATCGTCTCGCGCAGGTGCGCGCGAGCCTCCGGCGACTCCGCCAGCAGACGATCGATCTCCTCGCGTTCGCCCGCGGTGAGATCGGCGTCGAGATACCGTGATATGAGATGTTCCAGATGCGCCACGACCGACCGAGAAAAAGATGAATGGACCACAGACGCCGCGGGGACGGCGCCTACTGCTGACTTTCGATGAAGAGCGCCTGCAGCGCTCCGCGGATGGCACTGCGGGCACGGCTGAGCCGCATGCGCGCCGCCTCCTCCGAACAACCGATGATATCGGCCGCCTCCTGATAGCTCATGCCGTTCACCTCGCGCAGGATGAACACCTCGCGAAGCCCGGCCGGCAGCGTCTCCACCACCGAGTGCACGGCGGCCATCAGTTGATCTTCGTTGTTCGCCGTGCCGAACGACTCGGCATGCGCCTCTTCCACCGTCACCATGAGATGTTCATCGTACGACGCGGGAAGCGGCGCCAGATATCGCTGCGAACGGAGGTGATTCAACGCCAGGTTGCGCGCCACGCGGAACAGCCACCCGCCGACATTCTTGATCGGCTCCGGCGAGACTGCGGCTGCGCTAATGCGGTCACGCTCACGGAAGAGCCGTACGAACGACTCCTGATACACGTCCTCCGCCGCGCTCTCCGCCTTCCCCACGATGGAATGGATGTAACCGAGCACACGAGCGCTGTAGCGGTTGTACAGCGTCGTGTAGGCGTCATCCTCACCGTTCAGGAATCGAGTGAACAGGTCGGCGTCGCACAGGGCGTCGCGGGAGATATCGGTATGTGATTCGGAGATCGGCACCGCAAAAGCTAAGGGTTGGTTTTCTTCCGGTTGCGGGCATGACACACGGGCGAATCGAATGTAACATCCCCGAAGCTGTCGCCCAATGCAAAGTCGGGTTATGGGTTATGAGTGATGGGATATGAGGCCATGCTCTGCGTCCTCTGCGGTAGCATCATTTGGGGTGGCGGGCAGCGAGCAGCGGATGGCGAGGTGTCGCTCACAAGAAGCGCTTCCGCATGCCGCCTTCGAGTTGTGCTCCGGTTGTACCGGAGCACCATGCACATCGGGGAAAGACCGGTGCTCTGCGTTCCTCCGCGTCCTCTGCGGTGCAATCATTTGGGTGGCGGGTGGCGAATCGCGCCGCGCACTCAATCTCCCTTCCAACTTTTTCTCTCCTCGCTCTTCAGTCTTCTGCACTCCATCCCCTCGACCGTTCCTGCACCCCTTCGGGGTGCTGAAGATGGAGCGTCCCTTCCGTCCGGTG
>CAZJYH010000568.1:0-3694 GCA_964549365.1 uncultured Alphaproteobacteria bacterium | reverse complement strand
GTAGCGCTTCTTGAAGGAGTTGTAGCGGGCCCAGGAGCGGTCGCCGCGGCGCGTGGAGTTGAAGAACATCACGCTGCCGTCGGCCGACACGATCGGGTTGTTGTCGCGATCGGGAGAGTTGATGCCGTCGACACGCATGGTGGACTTCAGCCGTGGCGCGCCGACGGGGATCAATGCACGAACCAACTCATCGCTTCGGTCGGAGCGAGGGTTCCCTTTGAACGGCGGGTCGCTCGGCGCCGATTCGCTCCTGATCTGTGCGGTCAGCAGCGAGCAACATCCGAGCAATACGGCGAGCGTTGGGATGACGACGTGAAGGCGTGACCCCTGCGGAAACATAGTGTTGGACCTCCGAAACGTACCGCGTCATCCGGGACGGCAGGCACAAGGCGCGAACCGTGGGCAGTAGATGCGCGATAGAGGGATGCAGGATTCCGTCGATACTCGGGGGTGTGCCCTCGATTGTCGGGCCGGAGTCCGGGCGTCAGCTTGGGCGCCCGACTTCACGTGAAGTGCCGTAGCGGGTACGTGCGGCAGCGTGCCGGACCTGAGGGCACCCTCGCTCCCGTTCTGCTTGTGTGGACCACGGGAATCGACGGCGCTATTGGACGTGCGCGCGGCCCTTCCTCGAGTGGAGAACTGCGCGCGGAGGTCAAAATACGCCCCGATCCCTCAGTAATCCAAGCGTCGGGGATTGTAACGATCGGCGGCTGTTGGGATGCTCGGGCCGAACCACCGGATGGATGGGCTGGTCTGGAGGCCCGATCACCATTGAAGCCGGGCACCGGACACTGAGGCGGCAGCTGAAAACAATCACGCCGATCGATCGTTCCTGCCTCGTGCGTGAGCGTACAAGGATCGTACAACACGCGTTATTTTTGTCCGGGCACAGCGTTTCCCGTTGCCGTTTCCGCGAAAGGCCGGTAAACTCCGTGCTAACCGATGGGAACCTCGAACGTTCTTGACATTGGTTCCCCGTTCATTGCGATCCGCCCATTCCGTGGCCGTCGTCAACTCCAAATGCGCTGGTGGCTTCTTCTCCGACCATTCCTGAGCCCGTCCTTCACTTCCTGAACGCGTGGCCCGTTTCCGGTGATCCGTTCGAGTGGATCCCCATGTTCCGGGACGAGCTCTGCAAGCTGCTCGGCGACGTGGATCGGGTGACGGTGAGCGTGAACCTCGGCTGCGACCTTCAGCACCCGGAGAACTACAACCCACTCCTGACGGTCACGAAGCATAATCAGGCATCCGAATCGGAGTCCGTGATGTTCGTGGCGCCTCATGCCGAGGACGGGGTGCACGTCGACCGTTTTCTGGAGGATTTCCGTCGCCAAGGGTACCCGCTCGATCTGTACCACCCGCCGCATGGGTTCGACTACTACTACGGCGGCAATGCGTACCTGGGGACGATGTTTCTGTGGCGGGAACTCGGCGAGCTTCCGATTTCCGAAGCCACGCTCGAGCTGGTTGGCGCGATGCGGCCGTTTCTCGTGTTCGCACTCTCGGATCTCGTGGCGCGGCGGCAGCATTCCGAGCCCGACGTGCGCGTGTTCACCGATGCCGTGCGTGGGCTTACCGATACCTCGGGGTTGAGTACGCAGGAGTTACGCGTGGTGATTTTGCAGTTGTTCGGACACTCCTACAAGGAGATGGCGGACATGCTCGGGATTTCGGTGGATGGAGTGAAGCACCATCTGAAGATGATCCACCGGAAAACCGGCGCTCGCAGCTATACCGAACTGTTCGCGAAGTATTTCACGCCGCGCCTCGACATGAAGATCTTCGAAGAGGACGCAATCGAGTCCGTCGAGGGTCCTGACGATCGAGCTCTGCCACCGATCGAACCTCCGGTGCAGGACGACATCTCATTCGACATCGCGTACGCCGGCGAGCAGTCGCTGGGCGAGCGCACTCGAAAGTTCGGTGAGATCGCGTTCGGCTCGATCGAGGAATTCGCGAAGGCGTTGAAGATCGCGCCGTCGAATCTCCAGAAATATCTGAACGGCGAACGCAATCCGGGCCTTGGCACGCTGCAGCGGTTGTACGAGCTCGGGTGCAACGTCAATTCGTTGATCGGCGGGGAGGGGAGCATCTTTGCCGACAATCGCGCCGGTCGCGTCCTTCGATTGAAAGCACGATCCACTTCGGTGACCGACGCAAATTCCTGAGCCTCGAACCGCGGCCTCACGGCTGTTTCCGTACGGTGGCGATCCTCCTCCCGCTTCATCCCCCAGCCGCCGCCGAACCTTTTCGTCATAGAAAGAAGTATACCCTCCACTACACAAAAGTGTAGTTGACTCCTTGTGCAAGGTGGAGTAGCTTGCCATACGTACACGTACATGCTCTATTAGCTGGGCGCTAGAGCAAACCGCGACCTATCCTTTCACTCTTTTTTCTGAGCAGACGGAACGTTTATGAACAAACTTCCTGCTACGGTTTGCGCGTTTCTGCTCATGTCGAGCATAGCGCTTGCGCAAGCTCCGCCCTGCATCTCCGATGATCCGGCTGCCGTGCCGATCGACACCATCCGAACGAGCCTCGCGATCGCCTCGATCGATGAGCCCGTTATCGCCGACCCGGCCATTGTTGTCGACAGTTCGAGCACCGGCAGCGGGATCTCATATCGGACGAAGGGGAAGAGCAACGGGCAGATCACTCTCGACATCTGCATATGGAGGACACAGACGGGAATAACGTATTCCATTCCTCTGAACTCAATCCGCTTCAGCGGAGACGGTAGTGCCATTGACTCGATGCCGACAGCGACGTTGTTCGATCTGATGGCACAGGCGGCGATCGGCCAGGGGTTTGCCGAGGGCTTCACAACATGCCCACCGGTCTGTGGCGGGACCTTCGTGCATGTGGTGCTGCCTGCGTGTGTACGCCGGCTGGGCAAGGGGCTCGACACCAAGTTCGAGTCGTGTGTCCCGGATGCATGCTGCGATCGCACGTATTCACTCTGCTGCCCGAATGGCGGCACCGCTCCGTACGTCGAGTTGGTGGGCGCCGCAGGGGCCGATTGTCCGGCTGGAGATGCGGCAAATGGCGGTGACTGTGAGTCACTTTGCCACTAACTATACATCTTTTAAGCAGATACCGGGCCTGACTACACAAATGTGTAGTTGACGGGGAAAGGAGCGGCGGCGTACTTTTGTACGCGAGATACGGAACCACTTCCGGGATGCTTGCAAGAGCACGACAGCCGCTTCGAGGGCGATGGTTGGCAGGGTCGGTTGATAGTGAGAACACAGTCACTTGAGGGGAGATACACCGTGAATAGCAGACAACACAACCGCAACAGGTTGGAGGTCCTTCTGCTGGTGTGCGGCTCGATGATGTTCGCCGGCTTGAGCGTCCAGGCTCAGACCATGAACACACCGATTACGGTCGTCAACAGCTCCGGAAGCGCCATCGTAACGCATGATGGCGGTAAGTCATGGCAGATCGTTCAGAGGGCCCCCGTGGCGGGGGAACGGGAACGGATGCCACGTAGAATCAGCGCTCAACACCAGGGGGCGGTCGAGATGCCTTTGGGCCGGGCCGCAGTATACCCCAACCCGACGCGAGGCGTCACATCCATCAAGTACGAGATGGATGCACCGGGCGAAGTACGTCTCACGCTGCACGATAGCCACGGCAGCGAACTGTATCGCACGATTGAGGGACCGCGCGATGCAGGCGCTCCATCGACACC
>CAZJYH010000567.1:0-3695 GCA_964549365.1 uncultured Alphaproteobacteria bacterium | reverse complement strand
CTACACGATCGAGGGGTGCGTCACCTCGCAGTTCGAGAATCATCTCCGCGCGGTGATGGGCTGGCCGCTCGGCAGCACCGACCTTCGCGCCCCGGGCGTTGCGATGGTCAACATCCTCGGCGACGCCGACGGCCCCGGCACGATCGCGGACTACGCGGCGGCGCTCGCCGACCCGCGGGCGCATCTTCACCTGTACGGCAAGGCCGAGTCACGGCGCGGCAGAAAGATGGGGCACGTGACAGCGCTGGCCGAGACGCCGGAGGAGGCGCTGCGCCGCGCGGTGGAGGCCGAGGCGGCCGTCACGTTCGCGCGGCTGCCGGCGGGAGCGGACTGATCCCGGCCGGACGCATGCGCGCCACGGAACCCGGCGCTACAACTCGTGACAATCCTTTCGCGATTCCTCCCGTAGGCGCGGCACGTCGGAGGGCACGGGGCCGCCGACACCAACATCGAATACAACAGAGGTTGAAAATGATACAGAAGCGTGAAGATATCGCCGGCAAGATCCACAAGGCCATCCGCAAGTCGCTGTTCGAGACCGGCCTGGCAGCGGGCCGCACCGACTTCTCGGTGCAGGCAGAGGTAGAGCAACTCCGCCCGCGCCTCGCCGACATGCTGGAGATCCTGCGGATGCACGGCCACAAGGAGGACGACTTCGTCCTGCCGATGCTGCTGGACCGCGCCCCCGAGATCGTCGCCCACGACACCGAGGCGCACCATGTCATCGAGAAGCTGATCGACGGTGTCGAGGCATCGTACGGCGAGGTTGCCGCCGAAGGCATCACGCCCGAGGAGCGCGACCGCCGCGGCACGGAGTTCTTCAACACGTTGAACCACTTCATCGGCGAGTACATGCTGCACATGCACGGTGAGGAGACGGAGACGGCGGCCAGGATGTACGAGAATTTCAGCGACGAGGAATTGGCGCAGTTGACGCAGCGGATCGTCGGCGCGTTGAGCCCGCAGGAGATGATGCTGACGATGAAGTACATGGTCCCCGCGATCAACACGCCGGAGCGCGACGGCCTGCTCGGCGCGATCAAGGCGGCCGCGCCGGCGCCGGTGTACGAGCAGATCGCGGCCTTCGCCGATGCGCCGATGATGGCGTGAGGCGTTCGAGCGAACGAATCGCATGAACCTGGTGGGGATCGGGCGCAAGGCCGGTCCCCACGTTGCATTTGTCCCTTGCGCGTCGCACAACCGAATCCATGTCGGCGGCCGCGCGACGCCCGATCATTCCCGGGCGCCCATCTGGCGCACGCGCCGCAGCAACACGCCGTACACGGCCGCCGCCCCCTCGTCGAACTCCGCCAGCTTCGCGCACAGCTCGGGCGTCATCCCCCCGCCGTTCCTCTCGGCGATGAACGCCACCAGCAGCTTGAAGGTCCACGGGTAGTACCGCGAGGTGGCGAGCGTGAAGCCCTTCGAGCGAAGGTATTTCAGGTTCTTCTCCGCCAACTGTTCAACGAACTCGTCCTCCCCCTGCATCGCGAAGGCGATCGTCTGCAGGATGCGCAGCTCGATCTCGTACTGCACGAAGAAGTTCTTCCGGTTGTGTCGGAACCCGAAATCGATGTACGGCATCGCCTCCCGCGCACGGCCGCGAGCCAGCCAGAGCTTGGCCCAGGAGATCGCTCCCATGGTGCCGATGGACTGGTGCTCGCTGGAAAGATGCAGGCCGAATCGCTGCCGCAGCAGACGCTCGGCACGCGTGTGGTGGCCGCAGATGATCGCAAGCTGAATGAACTTCGTGGTGTGATAGAAGTCGCGTGCCAGCACGTCGGCGTACGCACGGAACGCGGCGGCGTACAGCCGGTAGGCACGGTGCAGGTTGCTGCTGTTGAAGTAATGCGACTCGGCGATCTTCCCGCGAAGTATCGCGATGTCCTCGCGCGTGAAGGCCGCCGGGTGCTCGCGCGTGAGCGCGTCGGCCGCCTCGAGATATCGCAGCCGCTCGCTCGGCTGCTCATCCATCTGCGCATGGAACAGCGCGTACGCGTTGTAGTGCTTGAAGAGTGCCGCCGAACCGGTGCGCCCGGTGATGCGGGCGGCGTTCGCGCGAAGCCGCCGGGCCACCTCGTCGCGCATCTGCGCGTTCGCCCCGCGCGCCGCCGCGCCCCAGATGATGCCGGAGATGATGCACGCCTCGAAGTAGATCGCGTTGTCCGGCGAGGGGCGCAGGCGATCGTACTCGCGCGCCGCCTCGGCCACCAGACGCTCGCTGTAATGGTCGCGCGCGAGACGGCTCAGCAGGTTCACGCACTGCAGGTGGAACTCGGCCCGCTCGTCGGCGTCGGCGCCCATCATCCGCTTGCGCTGTCGACCGTACTCGTGGAAGAAATTGGGATAGAGCGCGCGACGGTTCAGATCGTAGAGCAACGCGAGCCCACCCTCGGGCACCACCGACTCGTATGCCCGCCGGAGCACGAGCGAGGAGATCTTGTCGAAGTGCGCGCCCGACATCTTCAACCGGCCCACCAGCCGATCGCGCGACGGCTCGGCCTCGTCACAGGCGGAGAGCAGAGCGTCGAGCACCTCGCGCTCGCGCGGTGCAAGCTCCAGCGCCTGCACGCCGGCCCGCTCGGCCGGGCTCAGCAACTTCAAATAGCCGTACAGATAGTTCATGAAAGTAGCGCCCTCTCCTCACGGTGGAAGACGTGGCAGCGGCGGGATGCAGCGCTGCGCCGACCACTTCGGGATTGGAGCGGTAAGAATATCGGAAATCCCGGTTTGCCCGCCCGTGCACATATGAAATTGCATTCATGCGCCGCGTGTCTCCCCGAACTCACGCCACCGACGCGACACATCAACGACTCACGATTCAACCGTACCGACCATCATGAAGCACGTATCGATCCGACGTATCGGCATCGGAATCGCCGGGGCCGCCCTGCTCCTGTTGAGCGCCTGCGGCGGCGACGATTCCTCGCCCACCGGCAACAGCTCGAAAGGGAGCATCTCCGCCAAGGTGGACGGGGGCAGCTGGAGCGCGACCACGGTGCAGGGGACATGGAGCAACGGCGTGCTCGGGTTCGCCGGAAGCCGGATCATCGGCGCCGAGAACAAGCAGATCAACATCGCCGGCCCGATCGCCAAGGCGGGAACGTATCAGATCGGCCTGCTGACCGGGATCACGGCCACCTATGCCGAAGGGTCCGGCGCCGGCGTCAAGACCTTCGCCGCGCAGAGTGGGACATTGAAGGTGGACGAGCTGACCACCAGCGGAGCCAGGGGCACGTTCACCGCCGAGGTCGCCGAGCAGCAACTCGGCGGGGGAACCACCGGCGCGAAGCGCTCGATCACCTCCGGGGCCTTCGACGTGAAGTTTTGACGGCAGTCCTGCGGAGCCGCTGATTCGCCGACTCTGCGGGTCGGGCGGAGCGCCGTGTATTACCGCGCGCTCCGCCCGCGCCATTTGCGGGGTCATCAGCGTTCAGCCGGAGGCGTGAAGAGCGCGACGCCACAGTGTAGCGGTGCACACTCCCGAAGTATGTATCGACTGTCCTTGTGCCTGGAACGTAGCGCCTGGTACTCGGCGCCGCGACTCGTCACCCGTCAGTGGTGTCTCGGTTTGAGCAATGAATGCCCCACCGGCATGGTACTGCCTCCTTGATCACAGGCCACCGCTACGCGGCTTGGCAGCACGAGAAGACGCCGATTGCTATAGATAGGCCGCCGCTACGCGGCTGAGAGAT
>CAZJYH010000566.1:0-3699 GCA_964549365.1 uncultured Alphaproteobacteria bacterium | reverse complement strand
GGTGAGCGTGAGGTCCAGCCCGAGGCGGAACACCTCGCGGGAGAATTCGTAGTTCGCGCTGATGTTCACGGGCCAATCGGCCGAGCCGAGGCTTGCGCCGATCGCGAAGCGTGTCGACGATGCTCCGCCGACGGTGTCGCGCCCATCGTGCGAGAGGTTCGCCAGCAGCGTGCCCCAGGTGAACGGCTGGTAGGCACCATACAGGCCGAGACGCATGGGGCCGTCGGCCTGCGTGAAATCCTCCGCAACCACCGACAACAGCATCTGCCGCGTCGGTTGCGCGGTGGCCGAGACCGTGTACTCGGCGTCGCCGAAGAAGGCCTTCCCGCTGCTTGCGCGCAGCCCCGCGCCGAACCAGAGCATGTTCTCGCCGAAGAAGGGGAGCTCGAATCCGACCCCCAGATGATACCGCGTCGGCACCAGATCCAGCGCGTCGCCGAGCGAGTCGTTGGCCCACTTCGTCGAGATGCCGAGCCCCACGGGGCCCCAGCGTCCGAACGCATAGAGCGGCGTGTTGACGAACGACGGACTCTTGCCGAGCGAATCTTTCGTGATGTAATAGGGCGCGCCGACGGCAGCCGCGACAGCGGAGGTGTTGATGCCGAGCAGCGACGGATCCCATGCCGTCGCGGTCGCGTCGTTGCCGAGGCCGATGTGCCGATTGGTGAGAACGATGGGTCCGCTCTGGGCCTGTGCTTCGGCCGACGCCACGCAGGCGAGCAGAAGGAAGAGGACCGAAAGCGTTCGACTGGGGAAGACTGGCATAACCGGATCTTTCGTTGGAATGCGCCGTGGCGGAGCGTCGGCCGGCGCGGGTTCGGGCATCATCATCGCGTTGCCGCGGGGACGACATTCCGGTCGCGGGGCGATCCCGGCCGGATAGTGGCGCGTGTTGTTACCGTCGCGTCAGCTTCGCGGAGAATTTGCCGGCCGTGATCGTCACGGTCTTCGTTGCATCGTTTGTCTGCGCAAGCGTGGCCGAGAACGTGCCGTCGACGATCGTGCCGTTGCTCCCGGTCAACGTCACCGTGCACGAGCCGGTTCCGATCGGGCAGTCGTAGATCGTATCGACGCCGTTCGTGCGCTCGGCGTAGTTGATCGTGATCGCCGATCCGGTCAGCGTGTGAGGGAACGTCCCGTTGTCCAGGTCGTAGGTCAGCGAGACGGTGATCGTCTTCGTTGTCCCGCCGCTGGTGAGGGTGCCGCCGAAATGCGCCTGATGCAGGGCGATGTCGTACGTGTTGAAGTCCGTCGCGTCAACGAGATCGAGCGACAGGGGAGCCCCGTTCACCGTGGCTTCGAGGATGTCCCCCGAACCGACCGTTGGGCCGGTTGCCGTCTCGGTGCATGACGGAAGAACCGCCAGCGCGGCCAGGATGAACGGAAGGATCGCGCGACGTGTGATAACCATGGGATGTACGTCAGAAAGGTTTCCGATACGCAACGGCGACCGGCGCCATGCCCGCGCAAAATACTACGCGGCGTTCGGGTGAGGAAACCGAAGCGGCAGGTTCGTCCCCTGTGAGCAAACATTCCGGTGAATGAACATTCCGGGGAGTGTCGCGGACGCGGATACCGGAGCGACCGGCGGTGGAACGTGTGGTGGTGTGGAAATCGGAGGAAGGAGGGAGGCCGACATCATCGTTCAACTGCCGCGCGGGCCGCCACGGTACAGGACGTCGCGGTACGGGGCGCCACGGTACGGGGCGCGCCTCAGCGGATCTCCTCCCATTGCTGCGATATCGATCGGCGCAGGAACATCACGGCGAGCGCGTTCAGCGTCCAGGAGGCGAGCACGCGGAGATATCCATAGCGGCGGAAGCGGCGGGGCGATTCGTACACGCAGAGCGCGTCGCGGTGGCCGATGCTCCCGCGCTTTGCCAGGCGCGAATAGAGATCGAAGTCCTCACCGGCGACCATCGTGTTGTTGTACCCGCCGACGGCAACGAACGCGTCGCGCCAGATCACCTGGCATTCGCCCCGGCCCATTCCGATGCGCAGGGTGTTGAGCAGGCGCACGTAGTTGTTGAAGAACCCATGGAAGAGCTTGTCGCTCAGCTTTCTCTCGTTCGGCAACACCTGCACGGGGCACGCGAAGGCAACGGTGGTGTGCTCGTCGGCCGCATCGGCGGCGAGCTCCAGAAGTTCGCGCGCGAACGCCTTGGGGTCGCGCGGGATCGTGTCTGCGTTGATGAACACCAGCAGGTCGCCGGTGGCGTGCTCGGCGCCGCGATTGCGCCCCTCGGCGATCGTCTGCCGCCGCTCCTCGGTGTGCACCACGACGATGTCGGCGAACCGCCGGGCGATCTCGACCGTGGCGTCGTGGCTGCCGCCGTCGCTGACGATCAGCTCGGCGTTGCAGCGGGCGAGCATGTCGGGGGGGAACGCGCGCAGCGTCCGCTCGATCAGCTTCTCCTCGTTGAGCGCGGGGACGATGATGCTGATGGTGGGATGCAGCAGCCGACGCTGCCGCTTGAACGCCGCACGACGATGATCGACCGTCGCCACCGCATCGCCGGCCACGTTCTTCGATATCACGATGGTGGAGGCAGAGCGCTGGCTCACAGGCGGAACGGGTAGATGAGTTCGAACTTGACCGTCGGCCAGAGCCGCAATGCCGGGGCCGGCCAGTGGAAACCGTTGAGGCCCTGCTTCAGCCAGTTGCCGAACGAGCCGAGATCCGGGAGCAACTCAACGAGATTGTAGTCCAACGATAGATGCAGCACGCGGTACGGGCGATACCCGGTCAGCTCCACATCGCGCGCGCCGGCGCCGAGCGCAAGCTGCAGCCACTTGGGCCAGTACGGTTGCAGAGTCGCCGGCAGCAGGTTGTGCACCTTCACCGAGAGCCACATGTCCTGCCGGTCGTAGTCGTCCACGATCAGGCGCGAACGCGTCTGTGCCGCCTCGCGGGCGGAGTCGCGCCCGGTTGGGCCGACCGACCACTTGGGATCGAAGTTCTGAAGGAACGGGATCTTGCGCTGGGCGTAGAAGTAGCCGGCGCCGATCGTGTTGCCGAGCTGGTCGGTCCAGTCGAACCCGTAATTCGTATGGAACCCGTCCTGCACCTCGATGAAGGTCTGAAAGAACAAACCGCCGATCGCTCCCCAGATCGCCGCGTCATCCTTCGACAGGCCGCAGGCGATGAACGCCTCGTGGCTGCAGTACGAGGCCATCCATCCGCCGAATGCGTGCCCGATCTTGTCGAACTCCTTCGCATACGTCCAGTCTGTCTGGAAATTGAACGGTCCCTTGGTGCTGTCGGGATACCATGCCTGTTGATACCAGGTGATCGTTCCGGCCAGTGCAAGGAGCGCCCCACCGAACGCCACCGCCGTTCCGGTCTGGAGGTTGGTGGTACGATAGGGGAGATCGCCCGTCATCGTGTAGCGCGCGTGTCCGGCGTCGGTGTACTCATCCTGCGTGATGCGCGGATGCGGGTCCAGCAACAACGTGTCGGGAGGAGGTGCGGCCGGTTGTGCGGTTGTCTCCGGAGCGCCGACATGCGCGCGCACGCCGGCAACGGGAACCCCCGTCGAGTCGGCAACAACCACGGACATGGTGTCGTGGAGTTCCGCCGCGGCCGGCTCGACGTGGACGGTATCGCTCTGGGCCCACGCCGCGTGCGCGCAAAGCGCCGCCAGGGCGAGCACCAGGGCCGCCGATCGTCGAAGGCTGCGAACGGGTATAATCATCGTA